>DATHVH010000364.1:0-2187 GCA_035461405.1 Anditalea sp. | reverse complement strand
GTCAGGCGTATGCGATTTATTGTCGATTTGGATATTGATAAGCGTATGCTTTTTCCTGACAAAATAGAAATCATGCAACAGCACCAAAGGCATGGCAGAAGGCTTCTCCGCTGCCTGCCCCATCGGTGCCAAGAGGCCAAAGGGTTTCCGTTTCTTGGGATGCTGCTCATGGATTTCCATTTTAACCTTCCTTCCCAATAAATCTTCAAAGGCAATATGCATATCTATCCCTTTCTCTCCTACCCTAAAATAAGCATCTAACATTGGACGCTCTGCCATATGGGCCAGACCTTTCCCCGCTATGTCATATTTGCTTTTATCCAAATGGAGACCAGGCTGATGATAAACATCTACCTTTCCATCCAACCGCCAACCGATTACCAGCATACCTTTGCCATTTATGTCGTCATCAAAGACCTGCGGCTCAAAACCCATATAAACTTTATCTGGATCCTTTTCAAAATTGACCAACAGTAAACGGTCCATAGGGTCTATTACCAGTTTGAAGGGACTATAAACCCGCTTATCTGAACCCGGTAAATATATTTCAGCAGGATGCTTTTTCATAAGTGTAGAGTTAGTGGTAAAGACCGATAACAATAAGAATAATAAGAATTTCATTCTGTGCTTACCAATAATATTACTTCGAAGTTCAACAATTTTCACCTATTGATTTAATATATTAATCAACTATATATATGATAATAATCAGCTGAATTACAAACGGTTGAACGTAAATTTATATTTCTTTAAATACTCAAAGCCATGAAAACTGCACTGACACTGATGATCCTACTGCATGGAATGATTCACCTTTTGGGATTTTTAAAAGCCAATAAATGGGCAGGTTTAGAGGAGCTTACATTACCCATATCTCCTGCCTGGGGAATGGCTTATTTAATAGCAGCAATAATTTTTGTCATTACTGCCGTGCTATACTATTTCCAGCTCCCATATTGGTGGGGTTTGGCCATGATCGGAGTCATACTCTCACAGATCCTGATCATCTTTTTTTGGCAGGACGCGAGGTTTGGCAGCATCCCGAATGGCATTATTCTACTGATAGCAGCGGTAGGCTTAGCCAACTTTTCATTTAATCAAACCACTAAGCAGGAAGCAGAAGAAATGCTGAGACAGGAAAATACTGACCCCGTAGAAGTAATTACTGAAGATATGCTGGGCGGACTTCCTCTTCCAGTCCAGAAATGGTTAACGCATTCCAAGATCACCGAAAAACCTCCTCTTCGATCCGTTTACCTCAAGCAGAAATATCAGCTCAAGATGAAGCAGGAACAAAAGGATTGGTATAAAGCCACAGCTGACCAACACTCCACTATAGATCCTCCTGGATTCGTATGGAACCTGGAAATGGATATGATGCGGATCATTCCAGTAGTGGGAAGAGACCAGTTTAAAGATGGCAAAGGACAGATGCTCATAAAGCTGATGTCCTTGATTCCTGTAGTCAATGAAAAAGAAAACATGAAAATCGACCAGGGATCTCTACAGCGGTACCTCGGAGAAATGGTTTGGTATCCATCAGCTGCACTTAGTAAGTATATCAAATGGGAAAGTATAGACGATATTTCCGCAAAAGCTACATTAACTTATAAAAAGACCTCTGGATCAGGCACGTTTTATTTTGATGAATCTGGGGAGGTAAAAACTTTTACAGCACTGAGGTATATGGGCAGCGGCCCAGATGCTCCATTATATGAATGGCGGGTAGATGTGATCGAAACAGGCGAATCCGACGGTATAAGAATACCAATAAAAGCTTCAGTCACCTGGAAACTCCCCGAAGGGGACTGGACCTGGGCCCACTTTGAAATAATGGAAGCCAAGTTCAGCTATTAGGTTTCTTTTTCTGAATATCTTAATTTCTTTGAGCCTAAGAAATTTATTTTTCATTTATTCCGGATTCACTCTGATATTAATCGTAGTGAGTCGGGATAAGTTATGCGTTTAATTTGACATATAAGTAATGAGATAATGAGTATATTTATCATAACTACCAAAGTCCAACCCTATGCTTCTAAACTTCCTTTTTCCCATCTTCTTGATTTTTCAGTACAACTCACCTGATATAGATAATGAAATCCCCATCGGATTGATAGAAACACCTTTGGGAAATGTATACATCCAGTTTTACGACCAGACGCCAAATCATAAAGAAAGCTTCATCCA
>DATHVH010000363.1:0-5726 GCA_035461405.1 Anditalea sp. | reverse complement strand
ATAAACCAGATCGATGTCCTATAGAAATCATTAGAGAAAGCGCACTCCTATTAATAGTCTCAAGCATAGCATTAGCAAAGTTCTCGGCTTTAGGTGCGTCGAATTTTTTGTTGTCTTCCATGATCGTATTATTAAAGAATTGTAATCATATGGACTTTTCATATTTACGCTGCTTCAAAAGTCCCAGAGTAACAGCGTCTATCTTTATATCTATATCAAATGCTTTAATTATAATCCATTTCCATCTAGTGTCACTTACTTTCATCTAGTATCACTCACTTTTTAATTCATCAATTTTTTTAGTATCGAGATAGTGTGTGGCATAAAGTAATTCTATAATCGGATTCCCAGATTTACTGAATTTTAGTTTCCTTTTTCCTTTTGAAGCCCACTGATTATATTCAATAAATGATTTTTGCAGTTTATTTTGTTCAGCATATTGTCAGATCAATTTGCTGATAGTACATAGTTTTTTTAAGTTAACCTTACAGGCTCTTTCAAAGAACGATATATGGCCATGTCGCCATTCTTCATAATCTTTATGTGATAAATATTCTAATTTAAGTAGAACGTCCACAGTGCTAACATAACCTTTCTCATTTAGTAATGAATTGATTATTAATTCTACTTTCTTGTCTAAAGATTGGTTATACATTCTTCCTGGCGCTATTATACCTTTCTATCTGTATTTTTACGAATTCGATTAATCTGTTGTTTTTAAAGTCAAACCATATTTGCCTGTATTCCCCTGAATTGTCAATTTCCCATTTGAAGTTCCGAAATGGTTTGGATCCATTTAATGCCTTATAAAGTCTGTCCTGCAATTTTTTGTTGTCAACCGTATCTGCAAAATCTTCCATTAGACTAAAGCTCTCCCGAGATGTCATTCTATCAAATTCAAAATACTCTCCCAAGTTTTCATCCAATTTATCTAGCACCTCCTGCCATGGTTCGGTATCCTGTCCAAACCAATTACTATCATGAAAATTTGGGGTGGTCTCAATTTCACCGGTTTTCAAATGGTAGAAACATCTCATCCCCATATCAAGATCTTGAGCTATACTCCAAATTTGTTCTTTAGTAAAAATTATCATATTAATTCAAGAATTTTGTTTGGATACTTGGCCACACTTATTTTGAAGATCTTAAATTACATATAGCTTGATTGCAGATAATTAGCAAAAGAAATCAAATTGCTATACTATATTAGAATTTATCCATTTTCACATATTTCTTCCAGTTGTGCTCTTCTTTGAATCCCAAGACTTCGCGGATTTTACGATTTGAGAATAGGGCTTCATGTTCCTCCAACTCCCGAGAAATGGGCACACCCTTGAAAAATTGTTCCGCCAATTCTTTGCTTGGAATTATCGCGCCATTGTGATCATTACCGGCATTAAAAATTTGAAATCCAAGGTCGTCTTTTTTTAGACACAAATCCACAATCTGACCAAGGTCCCGAGCATCTATATAACAAAATGCATTCCTGCGGCGCACTTCAGGATTTTTGAAATAATATGGGAACAATTCTGAATATTCATGCGGCTCTATCACATTGCCAATACGTAGGGCATAAATGTCAAAACCAGATCTTCGCTGAAAACTACGTGCCGTATGCTCATTTACCACCTTAGATAATCCATAGCTATCCATAGGATCTACATCATAATCCTCCTCTAGTGGCAGAACACTTGGATTGGTTTTGCCGTCAGAAAAACAGACCCCATAAGTGGTCTCGGAGGAAGCAATGATGATCTTTTTAATCCCAAGCTTTACAGCAGCTTCGATCACATTATAGGTACCGATGGTGTTGACCCGAAAAGTCTCATTATCCGGCTGAAGTAATATCCTCGGTACTGCTGCAAAATGTACAACTGCATCAAATTTCGGTATACCGTTCCCGGGCTCCAATTCATCTAGGCCAGCATAGGAGCTCATTGCATTAAACATTTGACCGGAATCCGTAATATCTGCTGTCAGATTATCTACCCCTGGACAATCCAATGGTTGCAGGTCTACATTCATAACTCTATGTCCTTGGTCAAGAAGGTAAGGAATCACGTGTTTCCCTGCTTTACCTGATCCTCCGGTAAAAAATATGCGCATTTTAGTCATATAAATTTTTAATTAATGATAATCAATCTAATAAATAGCAAGATAGACATATCTTCTGGTTGATATATTTTTTACTTTGGATAAGAAGGTCGAATGGGTTTAACTTAAAAATCTACATCAATTTTCTAAAGGTTTTAGCTGTTTTTTGCGATGGTTTTTTTGTAATCAGTTTTAATTATTTCGTTAATCCCCTCTTCGTAAGATGTAGGCTTAAAATTAAACTCTTTTTCGAATTTACTGCTGTCAAAAACATAGTGGCGGTCATACTGATAAAGCATTTCCACGGACTCTTTCATTTCGGGGACAAATAATCCTATCAATCTTACCATAAACTGCGAGGCTACCCTGTATTTAGGATTTGCGCCCATTATTTTAGCAATTATCTGAACCCATTCTTTACCAGTCATCGGATTTGATGCAGTGGGTAGATGCCAAATCTGGCCATAGGCTTTATCTGTATTCCCCAGCAACGCAGTGGCCCTACCCGCATCAGGTGTAAAGGTGAATGAATGTCTGAAGGTGTCATTTGCCAGCCAATTTGCTGTATTTCCTTTACTCAAAGGTTTGAAAACTGTTTCTGTTAATATACTCGTTTTTTCTATGGAAGGTCCGTAATAATCCGCTGATCGGGCAATCAATGCTTTCAATTTTCCTGACTTAACTCTATCCATTATCATTTGGGCAATTTCTGCTCTTACTTCTCCTTTTTTACTTGGGGGATTGATAGGCGTGTTTTCTTTCATAGGGTTAAGGTGACCCTTATCATACATGTAGACATTATCAAAAAAGACCAGTTTACATCCTTCAGCTTCGCAAATAGTTAATAGACTTTTGATGAATGAGGGCCATTCTTTCTTCCAAATTTTATACCTATATGGAAATCCAATTGTTACATAAACAATGTCAGAACCCTTTATTGCATTTTCTAATTCATCTGGATTGAGCAAATCTGCGGTGAGAAGTTCGTCCGTTTCATTTACTTTTTTAGGATTTCTGCTTACTAGCCTGATATCAGTTGTATAATTTATGAGGGACTTGGCTAATTCGATTCCAATAGCCCCTCCTGAACCTAATATTGTTTGCATAAGTCTAGTTTTTTATATTGAAATCAGCCTTATCATAATGGTGCAGTTATATCTAAGCTACCACTTTTTGGGTTTTGATCCTAAAATTTATTAAGTACAGAATCAGCCATTTTTATAATTTCAATCATCAAGTAATCCTTTTTAAAGTTCTTATCTATAAAAGCCAGTAACTGGTTTAAAAACTTTCCTAATTAAAGTTAGATCAAAAATAATTTTTCATATCATTTTTTTAAGATGATCCGCAAGTCTTATAGCCAAAGCTACAATGGTCAAAGTAGGGTTGGCAATTCCTGAAGTTGGAAACACAGATGAACTTGCTATATACATATTAGGTAAGCCATGGATCTTACAGTTTTCATCTACCACTCCTTTTTTAGGATTTTTGTTCATTCTTGTGATTCCCATGTGATGAAATCCTCCTGCCATAAAACGGGGCCACTGATGATTTTCTTCAAAAAGCCAATCCTGTAATCTCAGCCTTCCCAAGCCAATTTTACCCAATTCTTTACCTATTGCAAGATTGGCTTCTTTAATTGTCCTTTTGTCTAGGTCTGATAATTGCCAGTTCAAATTAACTTCAGGAATTCCAAGTGCATCGTTGGTTTTCGCAAGCTCCACTCGAGAATCTGGATTAGGGGCCTGTTCAACTCGAGTACTAAAAATGTAGATTTTGGTTTCTGGGTTCACGTCTTGTTTGCCTTCCTTCTTGGCCTGATCTATTCCCTTCATAAAATCAATGGTGAATTTTGCATCATCCGGAATTAAATCTATCACATGCTGTCTCTCTGCACCTGAGGAGGTTGGAACAAGCTGTGCTGAATAGTTCAACAGTTTTTCCCGGCGTTGGTATGCTTCAGCAAGAGTCAGCATACCAAATTCTTTGGAGGTTAAAAAACTCTCAAAATAAAGGTCCATATTATGATCGCTAGCCAATATCATATCCGCACTGTCCACATGAGGGTGTTCCATGAAAAATCGACCTACAAGATCATGATGGTTCCCTATCCCATTTTTCATCACAGCTTTAGAATTTAACAAACAGCGAACATTTTGGATAGCTCCACAAGCCAAAACATACATTTTAGCCTGGACACGGTGAACTCTTCCACTTAATGTTTTTATTTCTAAACCAATAACCTCTCGACCAGATTCATTTAATTCAATATTTGTCAGATTTGCGTAGGTGTATAAATTGATGTTTGGAGCTCCGACGATAGTGTCTCTATATTTCGTACCAAAACGAGTTGGTGGGCTTTTTTGCCACATTTTAGTTCTGACTTTTGATTTATCGAATGACAAAGGGGCAGACTCAGGCCGTAGTTTTTCCCAATAGGTAGTCTCATAATTGTAAGGCCCCAACTCGCAAACTTTCTGTGCTCTTTCATAAAAGGGATCCAAATCTTGTTTTGTAAATGGCCATCCACTATGAGGAACCCATGGCCTCTCTTCAAAATCTATAGGATCCAATGGAGCACAGAATCCTGCCCAATGCCCAGTAGTTCCGCCAAAAAATCTTAAACGTGATGCTTTTAACGGGAAGTAATTTTGACCTACATTGTATCCCTGATTAAGAGATTGTGTTTCTACCTCATATTCAAATCCACCACTCTCCAGTAGAATCACGGTCTGGCTGGAATTAACAAATTCAAGTGCCATACTTATTCCAGCAGCGCCAGCACCTATAATACATAAATCCCCCTCAATTAGTGACTGATTGTCAATAGCTCTAGCATCTGTATGCATGATTTATCTATTTTGAAGGTAGGTAATGGCACAATGCTGCGCTTCCGTTTTGGAAAGGACCCAGCCAGCAACCACAATAGTGATATCTTTCTCAAAATCCTCCTTGACCTTTCTCGTCAATTGTTTTAGACTCAAAGAAGCAACCGAATCCTGATCAAAATTGGGATTCATTTTCATGTAGGCTATTCCAATGGAGTGAATGATTTCCTCAGGCAAAAATTCTTGGGGCAAAGGATATTGATCTTCCGATGAGCTACAACCTGCCAATGGAAAATAAATGAGAGGCAAACCCGCCAACGAGATTCCTACAGAGATAAATTTTCGTCTTTTCATTTACTATTAAGCCATTTACCATCCAATTAAATTTCTCATAAATAGTACATAACGTTCAAAGCGTTTTGTTAAGTAATAGCATTTAGAAAGCTGCAGATTCAATAGATTTTATGGTTAATTTATATATTTAAAGATAAATTTAGAACTAACGCCCTTATTTTACAAATGTATAACGGCTATAAGATCACTTATGTAAAATATATAACTACCTTCTATATTAGGTACCCCTTCAATAATGCTGAAGGGTGATCGTGACACTGACATTTACAATATATGTACTTGACCTTAGCTAGATTTATTTTATGAAAAACCCTTGTTTAAATCTTGTATTAATTTTAGTTACAAAGTCAAAATCCTCAACCGGGTTGCCATCAAGGACAATGAAATTAGCTTCATATCCTTCTTCTATAGACCCAATTTTTCTATTGGGAAAAATTGTTTGGGTAGTAA
>DATHVH010000362.1:0-1987 GCA_035461405.1 Anditalea sp. | reverse complement strand
CTTCAGAGACAGAGAAGTGGGGGCTTTTTGAGAAATATGATCTTTAAATTGGAATCTTATTATGAAAAAGCCTGGGTGAAGACCGCTGATTATGTGGTTTCTGTTTCCCAGCCATATACTAAGAGAATATCAGAATATGTCCAAATACCCGGTTTGACCATTGAGAATGGATTTGACGAGGAAATTTTAGATCTTCCAGATCAGCCGCTGTTTGAAGATTTTACGATTGTTTACAGCGGTACGCTATATCCTGCCCAGGATATTAGCGTTATTCTTGAGACATTGATGTTGGCCAAAATAAAAGGTCAACCCTTTAAATTGGTTTTCTTGGGAGCAGGATTTGATATCAAAGAAAAGCGAAGAATACTCAAATTAATCGATCCGGAGATACAGGAATTCGTTCAGATCACTGAGAGAATTCCCCGTCATGAAGCGCTTACTTTTATTAAAAAGAGTCATGCAGTATTGGGAATAGCTTACGGTACACTGAAAGGCATTCCGTCAAGTAAACTTTATGAATATATAGGCTTAAAAAAGCCTGTGATTTTATGTCCCTCTGATGGAGATATCATGGAGGAGATACTAAATCAAGTTGGCTTTGGCTACTATGCAAATGATCCCCAGACATGTTTTGAACATATTTGCCAATTGAAGGCATTATATGCATCAGGAGATTGGGGACGGGCAGTAGATGGAGTTGAATCTAAGTTATTACATTTTTCAAGGTTTCATCAATTTCAAAAGATCAGCTCATTGATCCATGCTTGAGACTTTCGATATTCAGAAATCATTTCAGTTTTTTTTAAAAGCCGGACTGGCTTTTATATTTTTCCTTATCACTGCTAATAAACTCGCCAATTTCCCCATAGATAAGGCGGTAATGTTTTTGTTTTTAGGTCTTTTGATGGTTCACAATTTATTAATGGGGAAAAATTTTTCGGGTTCTTCATTAAAGGCCCTTATGATCATGGTGATTTTTATCATGATATCATTTGTAATTAACCTTCCCAATTCCACCTTTATTGTATTTTTCCCTGTTATAGGCCTTCTGTTCGCGTCTCTAATCAGTAAGGAGGAAGAATTTTTGACGTTGATTTATTGGGGTCTATTTATCCACATGCTCTTTGGGATATATTTTGTGATTTCCAGTTATATAGGAAGCATAAATTCCCATGTCCATCCTATGTATGACAAAGGACTTCCCTTTCTTCATGCAGCAAAGGGTTTTACTTCTACAGTACAATCATTTGGTACTTTAGCCATCGCATGGTTTCTGATTTATTATTGGAAAAGAGATCTGGGTCAACTTACGTGGATAGATAGGGTAGCTTTTGTAATTGCTTTAACCGCTCTTTTATTGACCTTCAACCGAAATAGTTTTTTGATTTTTTATCTTATTATGTTCTTTAAGCATAAAAAAGCATTTTTTGCTATTTTGGTGATAGTCTTTGTTTTTTACTTATACTTTTTTGAGTTTATAAACAGTCTTATATTTAATGTAAGTACCCTTACTTCCCGCTCGGATTTACTTCAGGCTTTTAGAATAGCATTTTTTGAAAAAGCGGGATGGATGGAATATTTTATAGGTCATGGAAGAAATATAGTGCCGGACGAAATAGCCTATAGAACTTTTTATGGCACAGGATATATTGAAAATGGCACCTCGGTTTTATTATACACTTATGGCTTTTTGGGTTATTTGGCTTATTTGATCACTGTAATTTCTTTAGCTGTACTGTTTGCTATCAAAAGACATTTTTTCATGGCTATAATGGTAGGATATATTCTTATCATAGCCCAGCAATTTACTCACGAGTTTTTTGCTACTACATTGTATATCCTAATTGCCGTTTTCTTAATAATTTTAAATCAATCCACCAGGAGTGAAGCCAAAAATCGTTTTCTTTCACCTACTGAATAATTTTACCGGTAGCCCTTCGGTACTAAGGAATATTATCGAGGTAGTGCTTGAAGAAGGGTATGAGGT
>DATHVH010000361.1:0-18926 GCA_035461405.1 Anditalea sp. | reverse complement strand
ATCTATATTATTAATATTACTCTTGGAAATTATTATATCTACATTATCTTTGTGATCATAGATGAACAATCAAACCAGACATATCTCAAAGGTCTATACTTTTACGGTGGCAAATGCCCCTGTTCATCATTTCCACCATTCCTCGTAAGGAGGAAAAACATTATCATATCGCCCCTTGTTGGCTGTATTGTATTCTTTACAGCCAGGTCTATTTTAGACCCTTAACCAATATTTTACCTATTAAAATCCAACATGGAACCGATCATCAGAATAGCCGTACAAAAAAGCGGTAGATTAAGTGAAGATTCATTGAGCCTCATGAAAGAATGTGGCATAAAATACAATAACGGCGGAGGAAAGCTAATGGCTACTTCTACTAACTTTCCTATCGAATTTTTATTTCTAAGAGACGATGATATACCGGGTTATGTAGCTGACGGTGTAGCAGACCTTGGTATAGTGGGAGAAAATGAAATAGTAGAGAAAAACAAAAAAGTGCAAACCATTAGAAAGTTGGGGTTTTCTAAATGCCGTTTGTCCTTGGCGGTACCCAAGGGAGAAAATTATACCGGCTTATCCTATTTCGAAAATAAAAATATAGCAACCTCCTACCCTAGAATATTGGGGGATTTTTTAAAAGATAATAATATTAATGCTGAAATTCACGAAATCAGTGGTTCTGTCGAAATAGCTCCAAGCATCGGTTTGGCAGAGGGAATTTGTGATATAGTGAGTTCAGGTTCCACCTTGATGATGAATGGTCTAAAAGAAGTGGAAAAGATCTTTTCCTCTGAGGCAGTACTCATCAGCGGCGGCAATTTGGAAGCTGCTAAACAAGCTATTGTAGACAAACTCTTATTCCGAATAAATGCAGTACAAAAGGGAAAGAGCAATAAATATGTATTATTAAATGCACCAAATGATTCGTTGGATAAAATCATTGCCTTGATCCCTGGAATGAAAAGTCCAACCATACTTCCCTTGGCACAGGAAGGATGGTCTTCAGTTCACTCTGTTTTAAGTGAAGACCAGTTTTGGGAAAATATAGAAGAGCTTAAAGCTGCTGGTGCACAGGGCATTTTGGTAGTACCTATCGAAAAAATGGTCATATAAATATTTCCATATGAAAGTATTAAACAATCCTTCCAAAAGTGAATGGAAGAGCCAATTGGCCAGGCCAGCCCTGGAAATTAAAGAAATTGAAAAGCTCGTGAAACCTATCATGCGAAAGGTGAAACGACAAGGTGATAAGGCATTGATAAAATTTGCGCTGGAGTATGATCATGTAGAAATAGAAAACCTACTTGTGAGCCGGAATGAATTAAAAGATGCTGCCGCACTCGTTGCTCCCGATCTTAAGGAGGCAATTCTTCTCGCTAAAGATAATATAGAAAAATTTCACGAAGCCCAGATCACCCCTGATCTGAAAATGGAAGTAATGGAGGGGGTTACGTGCATGAGACGAAGTGTACCTATTCAAAAAGTAGGTTTATATATACCAGGAGGTACCGCTCCTCTTTTCTCCACGGTGCTCATGCTTGGCATTCCCGCAAATATAGCAGGGTGTGAACAAGTAGTGCTGTGCAGTCCGCCAAATAAAGAAGGAAATATACATCCAGCCATTTTATACACTGCAGATCTTATAGGTATAGATAAAATAATTAAAGTAGGTGGAGCTCAGGCAATTGCTGCCATGACATATGGAACCGAATCTGTTACAAAAGTTGACAAGATATTTGGCCCGGGAAATCAGTATGTTACAGCTGCCAAACAATTGGCCACTAAAAAAGGGACAGCCATAGATATGCCGGCAGGTCCTTCTGAGGTATTGGTCTATGCAGATGATAGCTGTATTCCTGCATTTGTAGCCTCTGACCTATTATCCCAAGCAGAGCATGGAGTGGACAGCCAAGTGATCCTAGTGGTGGATAGTGAGAAATTAGCCAATAAGATCAATAAAGAAATAGAAACCCAGCTAGATAAGCTTCCTAGAAAACTTATTGCAGCTAAAGCTTTAGAAAATAGCGTAACGATAGTAATGCCTAATCAGGATAAAGCTATAGACCTGATCAATGAATATGCACCAGAGCACTTGATAATAGTAGTTCAGAATGAAGACGAGGTCTCCAGGAGAATTATCAATGCCGGTTCTGTATTTTTGGGTAATTATACCCCTGAGTCTGCCGGTGACTATGCCTCGGGAACCAATCATACACTACCTACCTACGGATATGCCAAAAATTACAGTGGAGTATCCTTAGACAGTTTTGTAAAAAAGATTACTTATCAAAAAATCACCTCCGAAGGAATTAAAAACCTTGGTCCAACGGTAGAAACAATGGCGGCAAATGAGCTATTAGATGCTCATAGAAATGCGGTTACTATAAGGTTGGAATATTTAAAAGAAAATGGATTATGAGTTTTTCTATAGAAAAGATTCTCCGCCCTCATATTGCTGCTTTACAGCCATACTCGTCTGCCAGAGATGAATATTCGGGCAAAGAGGGGATTTTCCTCGATGCCAATGAAAATCCATTTGGGTCCATTAGTGAGGAAGACTATAATCGCTATCCCGATCCCTATCAGCTGGATATAAAAAATAAATTATCAGCAATTAAGAATATACCCGCAAATCAAATTTTTCTTGGCAATGGCAGTGATGAAGCTATTGACTTGCTTTTTAGGGCATTTTGTACACCGGGAAAGGATAATGTAATCATCTTACCTCCTACATATGGCATGTATGAAGTCAGTGCAGGAATTAATGATGTAAAAGTTAAGAAAGTAAATCTGACCGATGACTTCCAGTTACAGCCACAGAAGATTCTTGACGCCGTAGATGAACATACTAAAATCATATTTATTTGCTCTCCTAATAATCCAAGCGGAAACAGTCTGAATAGAGCTGACATCGATGTTATCATTAAAAAATTTGATGGACTGGTGGTATTAGATGAAGCTTATATAGATTTTACTACTGAGACCAGCTATATCGAAAGATTGGGAGAATTTCAAAATCTGATGATCATACAGACGTTTTCGAAAGCCTGGGGACTGGCCTCATTACGCATAGGAATGGCCTTCGCTTCTGTAGAAATAATCAAAATCATAAACCGAATCAAACCTCCCTACAATATAAGCGGACTTACCCAACAGAAAGTTTTGGAGGCTCTAGATCAGGTAGATAAAAAAGATGAAATGGTCAGTAGGATTCTAAAGGAAAAAAAATATTTAGAAGACCAGCTATCCAAATTGTCTATTATCCTTCACATCTATCCTTCAGATGCGAATTTTCTGCTAATGAAGGTAACTGATGCCAAAAAGATTTATCAATATCTGATAGACGATAAGATTATAGTCAGAGACCGTTCCAAGGTAATCCTTTGTGATGAATGTCTGAGAATAACAGTGGGGACCGAGAAAGAGAACAATAGCCTAATGGAATCTCTTGCCAATTATTCAAACTTGGTCGAGCTAACATAATCAAATTGAAAAAAAAAATCGAGCCTGCTTTACGGCAGTCAGGCATGGTGCAAGCGACACTCAGAAGCTTGATTCTCCATGCAGGATTCAATCCCGACCCACGGTACGGTACAAGTTATGACCATAAAAAAACAATTATAAACAGATGAAAAAAGTATTGTTTATAGATAGAGACGGCACTATCATTACCGAGCCTCCCGTTACATTTCAGGTAGATAGCCTAGATTTATTGGATTTTTATCCTAAAGCCATATCCAATCTCCGCAAAATAGCGGAAGAAACAGATTTTGAATTGGTGATGGTAACCAACCAGGATGGGTTGGGTACTGTATCATTTCCAGAAGATACATTTTGGCCAGCTCATAATAAAATGCTTCAAATCCTCGAATCAGAAGGAATTATCTTTTCCGATGTATTGATAGACAGATCTTTTGATTACGAAAACCTTCCTACCCGCAAACCGGGAATAGGTATGATGGGAAAATATTTAAATGGAGATTACGACTTACAAAACTCTTTTGTCATAGGTGATAGACTTACTGATATTCAACTAGCCAAAAATTTGGGGACCAAATCTATTTTTATAGGTGAGGAAAATGCAGATGCAGATCTAAGCACTAAAATGTGGGATGAAATCTATAACTATTTAAGATTTCCTGCTCGCTCTGCTACCATAGAAAGAAATACATTGGAGACTAAAATTAAAATTAGTGTAAATCTGGACGGAACAGGAAGGTGCAATATTGATACAGGCCTACCTTTCTTTGACCATATGCTGGAGCAGCTGGGCAAACATGGAGGTACAGATCTAGACATACATGTAAAAGGTGATCTCCATATAGATGAGCACCATACCATCGAAGACACAGCACTGGCGTTGGGTGAGGCTTATTATAAAGCTGTTGGGGACAAGAAAGGAATTTATAGATATGGATTTTTACTTCCAATGGATGATGTCTTGGCTCAGGTAGCCATAGATTTTGGTGGAAGGCCTTGGATCATGTGGGAGGCAGATTTTAAGAGGGAAAAAATCGGCGATATGCCTACTGAGATGTTCTACCATTTCTTCAAGTCTTTCAGTGATACGGCTAAATGCAATCTCAACATCAAAGCAGAAGGTACTAATGAACACCATAAGATTGAGGCTATCTTTAAAGGATTAGCAAGAGCTATAAAAATGGCTGTTGCTAGAGATTATGCGGCTATTAATCAACTGCCAAGTACTAAAGGGGTGCTCTAAATATTAGGCTTTAAACAGCTATTTAAATCTCTTAATCCGAATTTGGGTTAAGAGATTTATTTTTTTAAATATTACTTCATTATATAAAAGTCTCTTTTTTCAGTTTATATCCTATAAAATTTATAAATGAAAGTAGGCGAAAATTAATTAGACATTTTTAAGAGACATCCATATGAATAAGGTCGAATAAAAACCTTTATTACTTGCTTTAAAAGTAAAAAGTTAGGCTTATGCTAAATGTTTAGTAATTAAAGAGGCTTGTAATATATTAGAACTTATTAAATTTAAATGGCAGTAACCAAATAGGATAGATTGTCTAGGTAAATATTAATCAGAAATGGAAGAAGAAGAAAAAGATAACACAACTGATATTAACAAACCAAAATCTAAAATATGGAAAGACAGTAATACACTCTTAACTTTCTCGGCCATTTTTATAAGTTTGGCGACTTTGTTTATACTTATCTATCAAACCAGTTTAGCCAGTAAGCAGTTTGACTTAGAGCAAAAGCAACAGCTGGCATCGGTAATGCCATACATTCAGATATCTGCAGGACATTCCACACCAGAAGAATTTAAGATTTTTATAACCAATGATGGTATTGGTCCTGCATTTTTAAAAAATATTAGAGTACACTACGAAGGTGATGTTTATGAAAATATAGATTTAGCAAAATTCATAATAAATGAAAAGATTACCTATCAGGGTGCTCTCTATGAATATGCTAATATTTTTCCAGGTAATGTGATTCCGGCTAATCAGAGTATTTCACATTTGAGAATACTGAAAGGAAAACAACCAAACATAGATAAAGACATATTTTATACAGGACAAGTAGAACTGGAAATAGAATATGCATCTATCTATGACGAGCGATGGATAGTAAGAGGGCTATTCAATGAACCTGTCAAAACGAAAGGGATTGCGGAATAAAGACCTCCAATATTTTCATCCATTTTTCAGATAGGATAATTTGGGAGGGTTTAGATAACTTCGTTAATATTGATATAAACTAAGCTGATAGAAATTTGTCTTATCGAAACTCAAACCACACGTTTTCGTCTATCCATGAGTTTTTGATTATCCTAATGTGCGGGATAAAAAAGATTTGCTATATCCCTCATCATTTATAGATACAACCCTTTTTATACCATTTGTATTTTCTCTGCTTTTTTTAAGAAGGACGTGGATTTTAAATCATATTTATTCAGATTAAATTTTTAATTTTAAAACTTATTTAATAGTTTTATAGATAACTTTTACACTATGAGACACTTAATCTTTCTACTGACCCTGCTGCTAGTCAGTTCTTGCTCTTCTACTTTTAAAGATGGTGAGGCCTATTATATGAACGGAGATTTTGAAAAGGCCATTTCCAATTTTAATAAAGTTCTCTTTATAAATGTTACAGATGTAAAATCACTTCACCTGAGAGCTCGGTCTTATGAAGAATTGGAAGAATATGACAAAGCTTTAAAAGATTATAAGACTATAATTAAATTAAAACCCACCTATGCACAAGCACACGCGGGGATAGGAATGATTGCATTTAAAATCAAAGATTACAAAACTGCCGAAAAGCATTTGCTTCTAGCATCTCTGCATGATTATGAAGATTACGATATACTCTTCTACCTGGGAAGGGCTATGATTATGAACGAGAACTATAAATCAGCAGATGAATTCCTTCAATTGGCCAGAGACATAAAACCGAAAGAACCTATGACCTATTACTATCAAGGTATAGCAAGAGCAAAATATGGAGATCCATTAGGCACAGCTAGTGCCTTTAACATGTATGTAGGTTTAAATCCCGATAAGGTCGAAGGCGTATATAATAGAGGTTTTGCTTATATGATTATAGGAATGACAAGCTGGGCTATAGAAGATTTTGATATGGTATTAAGCAAGAACCCCAGTCATTATGAAGCGTTGGCAAGACGGGGTGCATGCCTTATAAAGACCGAACCAGCCAAAGCCTGTCAGGATCTTAAACTGGCTGCCAATAAAGGTAGCATCTATGGAAAAGAAAAACTGGCCCAGCTTTGTAACTAGCTTAGTTTTGCCTTTATAGCATCAATATAATTTTCTTTAGCCTTAGGATGTGTAAACAAGAATAGATAAGGTTCAATAAGCTCAAGTTCCATGAGGTAAAACTCCCCCTCAATTAAGACACCGTCCACTCTAGCATAAAGACACTTCGGAGCGAAATCATCTATTATTCGCTGGGTAGTCATCAATATTTCCTGATTAGGTTCTAAAGAAATTATTTTTCCCCCAAAAAAATGTTGGACTCTAAAATCACCTGCTTTAGGCTGTTTTAAAACTGCATGCGAAAACTTTCCCCCAAAATAAATAAAACTATACTCCCCTTCTTCCACTATTTCATTAATAAATGGCTGCAAAAGAAAATCCTCTTCCTGAACAAGTCTATTAACCTGGCTTACAAAGTTTTCACTATCAGCTTTCTTTATTTTCAGTGTATTTTTTGCTCCTCCACTCACAGAGGGTTTAAATATAAGATAATCTGTGGCGAAATTTTCAAATGCTTCCTGTAAGTGGACATACTGTGTTTTAGGAAGAATTTGAGTTGGTATCACACGGTGTCCTTTAGCCTGAATATCCAAAAGGTATTTCTTATCAGAATTCCAGAGAATAGTATCAATATTATTAAATACAGGTTTTCCAATTCTCTTTATTCCTGAACACCAAGCCTTAAATTCCTCATATCTATCAAAGTAATCCCAAGGAGATTTTACAAGGATATGTGAATACTGATTCCAATCCACATTTTTGTCTGACCAAATCTCAAATCTAAAAGATATTTGATGCTGATCTAGGAGTTGGGCCAGGATTAGATCTTCACTTTCTGCATTATTATTATAATCACCCATGGACTCACAGGTTACAATTGCTAGGTTTATATGCATCTCATTTTAATTAGATCTTAAATTTGGGTATTTTTTTAAATTAAAAGATATAAAATAATCATTAAGTTCTATTTTTGATCTTTTAATTCAAATCGTGAAGGATAAACTCGTAATAGTACCTACATATAATGAGATAGAAAATATCCAGGAACTGGTTTCTAAGATCCTGGGATTAAAACGTAATTTTCATCTTTTAATCATAGACGATGGAAGTCCGGACGGCACTGCCATGGAAGTAAAAAAACTTCAGCCCCTTTACCCCGATCGGCTTCATCTGATCAATAGAGGATCCAAACTTGGCTTAGGCACCGCATATATTACAGGCTTTAAATATGCCCTATCTGAGGGGTATACCTATATATTTGAAATGGATGCAGATTTTTCGCATAATCCCAAAGATCTGAACAAATTATATAAAGCATGTGTAGAAGATGGCTTTGATATGGCGATAGGCTCTAGGTATATCAAAGGCGTAAATGTGGTTAATTGGCCCATGGGAAGGGTTTTAATGTCTTTTTTTGCAAGTAAATATGTCCAATTTGTTACTGGATTGCCAGTAAAGGACACTACTGCGGGATTTAAATGTTACCACAGAAAGGTACTGGAAGCAATAAACTTAGATAAAATCAAATTTATAGGATATGCTTTTCAGATAGAAATGAAATTTACAGCTTGGAAACTAGGTTTTAAAATCATCGAAATTCCCATAATCTTTACAGACCGGACCAAAGGGACATCCAAGATGTCAAAAAATATATTTAAAGAAGCAGTCTTTGGTGTGATCCACATGAAAGCCAAAAGCATATTTAGAAAATACCCTTCTAATCAAACTTGATGGCTGTTATGGGTTTAACATTACTGATAACCATAGCTGGCAAGAAAAGTACTGTTATAGTAACTGCTAAAATTAGAATGTTAATTCCTATGATGGCGGTCCAGTTCCAGTAGATGGGCACTATATCCATATAATAGTTTTCAGGATCCAGGGAGATAAGCCTAAACCTCTCCTGAATAAAACCAAATCCGAGTCCTAATATATTACCAAGCAACATCCCCCTGCCTATAATCCGTATTCCATTCCAAACGAAGATTCGGCGGATCAGACCATTCCTTGCTCCCAGACCTTTTAATATACCTATCATCTGAGTTCTTTCCATGATTAGAATGAACAGAATGGCCACCATATTAAAAGCCGCTACAAATAGTATTAGCACAAGAAAAACATAAACATTATTATTGAGCAACAGCAGCCAATCGAAAATTTGAATATATCTTTCTGTAACTTTAATAACATTGAGATCATAATCTACCAGATCATATAACTCATCCTCATAATAATCTATAAGGTCTGGATCCGCTAAAAAAACTTCAAATCCACCCACTTTATCACTGCTCCACCCATTTAGATTTCTTATAGTCTGGATATCACCCACTATAATCCTCTCATCAAAGTCTTCTAAAAATGTCTCATAAATACCTACAATATCAAAACGCCTAAACCTGGGTGGTTCTTGGACAAAATACATAGTCACTCTGTCACCCGTATCCAGCAGCAGTTTATTGGCTATAGTGCTGCTCAGTAGTATCTCATTGGAAGCACCTTCTTCTGTAAAATTTATGAATCTGCCGGATTTCATAGAAGTGGAAAATGCTGCGGTATCGAAACTTGGGCCCACTCCTTTTAATATTACCCCTTCAACTTCTTCTTCTCCTTTAAGAAGTCCTGGTTTATTGGCATACTCCTGGACATGAGCTATAAAATCATGATTACGGTAGTCTGCATAAAACTGACTGTTTTTAGAAGCTGGACTTTCATCTAAAATATTTCCGGCAGAAAACCGCTGCACCTGAAAGTGACCTGTAAATGAAAACACTTTGTCGGCGATTACGTTTTGAAAACCACCAAGTATTAAAAACGAAATGATCAATATGGCCAAACCTATGGAAATACTCGCCACAGCCACCTTATGTATCGTTCCGGTAAAACCTCCGGTCCTCTGAAAGCTAATTCTTTTGGCAATGAAATAGGAAAGGTTCAATGAAGTGTCTTATTTTTGTTAAAATTCTATCGCAAATTAACATGAAGCATTTAAATTTAATATTTATCCTTACTTTTTTAATGAATTCACTGGCGTTTTGCAAAGCACCGGAAATAAATACAACTGATACAAAAAATGTAACCGCTCCTATGCCAAAACCTGGAGCAGATAGAGCGGATGCCTATCTACCTCTTATAAATGGTAAAAGAGTAGGGTTGGTAGTGAATCAAACGTCTGTGTTGACACAAAAAAACAACCTTCACCTCGTGGACTTCCTCCTCCAGTCAGACCAACAGGTGAAAAAAGTATATGTTCCGGAACATGGATTCCGAGGAGATGCTGATGCAGGAGAAGTGGTTAATAATGAAATAGATAAAAAGACAGGTCTTCCAGTTATATCATTATATGGAAATAATAAAAAGCCGTCTGCTGAAGCGCTTTCAGGCATAGATGTAATGATCTACGATCTGCAGGATGTAGGGGTAAGGTTTTATACTTATATCAGCACACTTCATTATGTGATGGAAGCATGTGCTGAGCAGAATATTCCACTTATTATATTAGACAGGCCTAATCCAAATGGAGACTATGTAGATGGTCCGGTGTTGGAAAAAGGTTACAACAGTTTTGTCGGTATGCATCCTATTCCAGTGGTACATGGACTCACAGTAGGGGAACTAGCAGGCATGATCAATGGGGAAGGTTGGCTAAAAAATAATGCAAAGGCTGAAATTACAGTGATTAAAACTGAAAATTGGATTCATGAAAACTCCTATTCATTACCAGTAAAACCTTCGCCAAACCTACCTAATGATGTTTCAATAAGACTTTATCCATCACTATGCTTTTTTGAAGGCACAGATGTAAGCGTAGGTAGAGGCACATACTTTCCCTTTCAAGTTTATGGATACCCGGACAGTAGCTTTGGAAATTTCAGCTTTACTCCTAAAAGTATAGAGGGTATGTCCAAAACTCCTCCACATCAGAATAAAACCTGTTATGGTAAAGACCTTCGAGAGGTTTCGCTAGATCACCAATTCAGTCTAGCCTACCTACTGGATGCTTATCAGAAATCTGGGAAGAAAGAAAAATTTTTCAATAATTTCTTTGATAAACTAGCCGGGACAGATAAGCTTAGGAAAGATATTTTAGCAGGAAAGTCTGAAGAGGAAATAAGGGGATCGTGGCAAAAAGATCTTACCGCATATAAATCTTTGCGTGAAAAATATTTAATATATTAAAAATATAAGCAGTAATAACCCTCAAATCAGATCTTACCATTTGATTTGAGGGTTTATTATTGATAGAATTTAATAGAAATGGACAAAAATCTACGAATTATATATATGGGTACTCCAGAATTTGCTGTACCCTCGCTAGAGATTTTAATAGAAAACGGATGGAATGTGGTGGCAGTAATCACAGCTCCAGACAAACCTAAAGGCAGGGGACAAAAAATGATCCCTTCCCCCGTGAAGGAAGCGGCTATGAAACATGGGGTTTCGGTACTTCAACCTACTAACCTAAAGGATCCAAATTTTATCAATGAATTGGCAGGATATAAAGCCGATATCCAAGTAGTAGTTGCGTTTCGAATGTTGCCAGAAGCAGTGTGGAACATGCCTCCTAAAGGCACCTTTAATCTTCATGCCTCACTTCTTCCCAATTACCGAGGTGCTGCGCCTATAAACTGGGCCATTATCAATGGGGAAAAGGAAACAGGGATAACCACATTTTTTTTAAAACATCAAATAGACACTGGAAGCGTCATATTTCAAGAAAAGGAACCCATATTTCCTGAAGATAATGTAGGGTCACTATATGAAAGACTCATGGCAAAAGGTGCAAAACTAGTTTTAAAAACCATTGAAGCCATCAATGAAGATAATGTAATACCCAAAGAGCAAGATGACAACTTAGCTATCCATGAGGCTCCTAAAATCTTCAAAGAAACTTGTAAGATTGATTGGAATAATTCAGCTGTATCCATCCACAATTTGATCAGAGGCTTAAGCCCCTACCCGGCCGCCTGGACTACATTAGATGGCAAAGTTTGCAAAATTTTTAAATCTGAACTAATCAAAGAAAGTGAAAATATAGCTGTTGGAGAGTATAAAACGGATGGCAAAACATTTCTGCATTTTAAAACGGGAAATGGAATTCTTTCTATTCTAGAACTTCAGATGGAAGGTAAAAAACGGATGGCTATTGGGGATTTTCTGAGAGGAAATAAAATATAGCTGATATAATTTTTGATCTTTCTATTGTACCGGGAAAATTGAATCTCTAGGCAGTATCACATACGATCCCGTTAGGATCGATCCACGAACTTTAATGTTTTTGCTATAGATATTTTATCCTTTCAGGATCAGAAGGCGTGAGCCGACACACCTAATAGGGTGGTAAAAGAAAGCCTCTTCGACTTTGTAAGTGTCTAACTATTATATAAGATAGTTAATATTATACCAACCGTAAAAGGGTAGATCTCTCCAGTAAACATGGGTTAAACCTATGGGTTAAGGTAAAACTTACCCTCCCTTTACGCCCCTGAAGGTTTGATCATTTTTAATTCTAATTTGTTGTCAAAAAATTAATCAAATTCCTACTATCTACATAGAACCCAACTTATTTAAGCCACTTAAGGATCAACCTTTTGAACACTAAAATATAAGATCAATTCAGGGCCGTTCTATAATATTTTTTTTTTAATATCGACAATTAATCCTTTCATGTTAAGCATGTGTGAGCCTTTACACATGTGGAGTATAAAGAAAGTCTTCATGACACTCAAGGTGTCCAATGTTTATAGAAATAAACCAAAAATTGACAATCGACCCTGAAAGGGTCGTACAGTGTAGATGGGTAGTCGTACTATGTAGAAGGGCATGTAATCATAGCTGTTTAAAATAATTATGCTTTTTCATAGCATTAGCCCGTTCGACCAATGGCCTATTAACTATAAATTCTTTTTCAATATATAGGATAATCATCCTTAAAATTCTATACCTCCTTTTGTGGTCATCTCAATTGTTGGTATCTTGTAAGGATAATTTAGGCAGCTTTAATAGAAAAAAATTAATATTTTGAAAATATCCCTAATAGTAGCAAAAGCGAAAAACAATGTAATTGGGAAGGATAATGGGCTGGTTTGGAAACTATCAGCTGACCTTCGCCACTTTAAAAGCACTACAACCGGCCACCACCTCATCATGGGCCGAAAAACTTTTGAATCAACAGATAAACCCCTTCCCAACAGAACATCCGTGGTGATTACGAGAAATGAAAACTACACTGTGCCAGAAGGACATATTGTAGTAACAGATCTTCAGGAAGCTCTGAAAGCATGTAGACTAAAAAAGCTCGAAAAGATATTTATTTCTGGCGGTGGTGAAATCTATAAAATCGCCCTACCCTATGTAGATGAAATGATCATCACTGAAGTTGATGCAAAGCCAGAAGGTGATACTTTTTTCCCTGATGTCAATTGGAATGAATGGCAGGAAACATCAAGAGATCACCATAGCTCAGATGAAAAGAACGAATATAGTTTTGACATTGTAAATTATAGGAGAAAATAGGATGATGAATGCCTTCCTATCGGAGGTAGTTCGGATGGAAAAAGGAGGCTTGCCTGATGGCAGTCAGGGAAGACCGAAGACTGGAACTCTAGAAAAACAGTGCGAAGTGAAATGTAAAAAGTAAAAGTCCGAATAATAAGAAGACGGGAAACCGAAGAAAGTCAAGTGATAGATGAGGATTAAAAGGTAACTTGACCGTGCCGTAGGTACGGAATATTTGTAGAAAAAATAAATGTTGCTTCATGCCGTGCCATAGGTACGGTACATTAAAGCTTTGCCTCTTACGCCTTTATTAAAGAATAAAATAATACCCATTAAATACCCAAAATAATTTATGAGAGAAATTAAAGCAGAGATATTGGCTATAGGTGATGAGCTTCTTTATGGCCAAATAGTAGATACCAATAGTCTCTGGATCAGTCAGGAACTCACATTGATCGGTGTCAGGGTAATTCACAGAACCACTGTAGGTGATGATGAAGAATCTATCCTTGCAGCTTTCAGGGCAGCCGAAAAAAGGGCTGATATAATTCTGATCACTGGGGGCTTAGGGCCTACAAGTGATGATCTTACTAAACCCCTTTTGGCTAAATATTTTGATTGTGATATTAAACTAGTACCAGAAGCATTAGAGGCTGTTTCATCTTTTTTCTTGAAAAGAGGCCGAGAACTTACAGAGTTGAACACTTTACAGGCTCACCTGCCAACCAAATGTCAATATGTTCCAAACAAGCTCGGGACCGCTCCTGGTATGTGGTTTGAAGAAAGAGGATCGGTATGGATGTCGATGCCTGGAGTCCCTCATGAAATGAAACATCTGATGGAATCCTTTGTACTTCCAAAGATTAAAGAAAGCTATCAGTTACCCGTCATCTATCATAAAATCATACAGACCATTGGTATAGGCGAAAGTTGGCTGGCCGATTTGATACAGGATTGGGAAAAAGGTCTGCCATCACATATCAGATTGGCATACTTACCGTCTTTGGGTCAGGTCAGGTTGAGACTTACTGCGTTCGGAGAAAATATAATCCTACTTGAAAATGAGGTATGCCACTTGGTCGAAAAACTTTTACCATTAATAGAAAAATATGTCTTTGGTTATGATGGTGAGTCTTTGGAAGAAGCTATTGGAAAATTGTTAATTGGCAGAAAAAAAACAGTGGCCTTGGCTGAGAGCTGCACTGGGGGCTATATTTCCCATATGATCACTAGAATACCAGGATCAAGTGAGTATTACAACGGAAGTCTGATCCCCTACCATAATAAATTTAAGAATCACCTGCTGAATGTAAAGTCAGAAACTCTCGAAACTGTAGGTGCAGTTAGTGAAGAGACAGTACGTGAGATGGCCATAAACGTCAAAGAAAAATTTGGGGCAGATTTTGGATTAGCCAGCAGCGGAATAGCCGGACCTGGAGGAGGGACTGATACCAAACCAGTGGGAACAGTTTGGATTGCCTGTGCATATGACAATGAGGTAGTGACCAAAAAACTTCAGCTAGCCAGCGACAGGATGATCAATATACAATTATCGGCACTTTCTGCCCTAAATTTATTAAGAAATTGTATTTTAGAAAAAAACGATTGAAAATTTTATTTAAATGATTTTGTAAACAGGTAATTAAAATTTAATTTTAAAAGTCAGAGATAAACCCAATTAAATAATAAAGCATGGCAACTGTAGAAATGGTAATGCCCAAGATGGGTGAAAGCATCATAGAAGGAACTATCCTCACTTGGTTAAAGAGTGAAGGAGACGCTATCGAACAGGATGAATCTGTACTGGAAGTAGCCACAGATAAAGTGGATACCGAGGTGCCGGCAACTCATGCTGGGGTGCTCAAGCAGATCTTAGTAAAAGAAGGTGAAGTGGTGCCTGTTGGTGCACCTATAGCCATTATAGAAATAGAAGGAGAAGCAAGTGAAAGTATCGAAACTAAAGAGGAAGCTACTGAAGATAAAGAGGAACTTATAGCAGCAGCTCCTACAGGTACGGGAGCACTGATATCTTCAGCCAGCAATCAATCTTCCGCCGGAGATGACAGATTTTATTCTCCATTAGTACTATCTATAGCCAAGGAAGAAGGTATAGAAAGAACTGAACTATCCCAAATTCCGGGCTCTGGAAAGGAAGGTAGAGTCACTAAAAATGATATGCTAAATTACCTCAAAAATCGAGGAACTATACAGCAGGAAAAAGAAACTCAAAAACCCTCTTCCCCTACCACGGCAGCTGCACCAGCACCTAAGGTAAATGTCAGTGTGAGTGCCGGTGATGAGATTATAGAGATGGACAGAATGCGTAAGATGATCGCCCAGAGAATGGTGGACTCTAAACGTATCTCTCCACATGTTACCTCATTTGTAGAAGCAGATGTAACTAATATTGTACTTTGGAGAAACAAAGTAAAAGAGAGCTATAAGAAAAAACATGGTGAAGCCCTTACTTTCACACCTTTCTTTGTGGAAGCAATTTCCAAAGCAATACAGGATTTCCCTATGATCAATATTTCCGTAGATGGAGAAAAAATCATTAAGAAAAAAGATATCAATATAGGGATTGCTGTAGCTTTGCCATCAGGTAATTTGATTGTACCTGTCATCAGAAATGCAGACCAGTTAAATCTTACTGGTATTTCTAAAAAAGTAAATGACTTAGCCCAGAGAGCACGCAATAATAAACTTTCTCCCGATGAGTTAAATGGTGGCACTTATACCGTGTCCAATGTTGGATCATTTGGCAATGTTATGGGTACACCTATTATTATGCAGCCACAGGTAGCAATACTGGCAGTAGGAGCTATTACTAAAAAGCCTGCTGTAATAGAAACCCCTACAGGAGATGTTATCGCTATCAGGCATAAGATGTTCCTATCCCACTCCTATGATCACCGGGTGGTAGATGGATCCCTTGGAGGAATGTTTGTAAAAAGAGTCGCTGATTATTTGGAAGCATTCGATCTGGATACCAATATCTAATAAAATAAAAGCCGAAGTAAAATCTTCGGCTTTTATTTTATTCAGAGAAATTTTTCAGATAGCTGGATTTGATTCTATCGGCTATCTGCCCCAATTTTACTGGCTTGGTCAGATAATCATCCATACCCGCATCATAGGCTTTGTCTATTTCTTCCTGAAAAATATTGGCAGATAATCCTACTATCACAGGTCTGTCTCCCTTTTCTAATTTTCTAATCGCTTTAGTGGCTTCAAGACCATTCATTTTTGGCATTTGATTATCCATAAAAATAAGGTCATATTCCTTAGATTCGCATTTTTCTACAGCCTCCAGCCCATTTTTGGCGAGATCTGGTCTATATCCCATTTGTCCAAATATAATATTCATAAATTGAATATTGATATCATTGTCCTCTGCCATCAATATGGATAAAGGATATCTATTAGATAGATTTTTTAATTCCTCTTCTGGTACAGCTGGATTTGGATTATTGGATTTAGGTAATACTTCCTCTACAGGCTCTGCCGCAGAAGATACAAAAAGTGTAAATGAAAAGCTTGATCCCTTACCTGGGGTACTTTCAATATTTAAAGTCCCTCCCATTAGTTCTATTAATTTATTGGCAATAGCAAGTCCTAAACCAGTTCCGGTATATTCCCTAGTGTTGCTTCCGTCCACTTGGGTAAACGGATCTGTTAGATTTGCGATTTTTTCCGAGGGTATGCCTATGCCATTATCTTTTACGATAAAGTACAACATGTAATTTTTATTAAGAATAGCCTCACCCTTAATATCTACATTAATTTCACCATTATCACCAGTGAATTTTACCGCATTTCCCACTAAGTTAAAAAGTATCTGAAATAATTTGTCTCTATCAATAAGCAGCCATGAGGGAATATTTTTATCTATGTCCAGTGATAACTTTATTTTTTTCTCATTGACCAAACCTGAGAATATATTCAGGATTTTGTTAAGTTGATCATTGAAATTTACAATTTTCAGATCGAGCTCTAATTTTCCCGCTTCTATTTTGCTATAATCTAAAATATCTTTGATGATGGTTAGTAGCGAGTCCCCTGAATCCTGAATTACCTGTATATATCTTTCCTGCTCAGGACTTAGTTCAGTCTTGGATAGCAGACCTATCATTCCTAACAGTCCATTCATAGGTGTACGAATCTCATGACTCATATTTGCTAGAAATTCACTTTTGGCCCTACTGGCTGACTCTGCAGCCTCTTTAGATTCTCTTAATCCATTTTCAAGTAATTTTTGGCTCGTAGTATCTCTGGCCAAGGACATTACTTTTTTATCATTCAGCTTGATAAATCTTATCTCAAAAAATTTCTTGCCACCTCGAAGCATTAATTCCAGTTCTTCAGTTTGCATCCGCCCTGTTCTTAAAGCTCTATTAAAGGCGTTCATCATCACCGTATTCATAGGTGCAGGTACTACCTCCATCAAGCTTCTGCCTAATGACTTCTTAGGAGATTCTATAAGAAAATTCTCATCCTTTACATGATAATCTAAATAAATACCTTCATGGTCATAGATAAAAATAATATCAGGTAAACTGTCCAATACTAATCTTAGTGTATTTTCACTGTTTATAAGGGATTGTTCCGCCTTGTATTTCTCCTGAATATCGGTACAGATACCTACCCTACCTGAAAATGCTCCATCTTCGGTAAAATAAAGTTTCTCAAAATTTTTCGTACGGATTACTTCCCCTGTTTTTTTGACAAGATCCACTTCAAATGTCAAGTATTCTTTCTTATCCGCAACTGCACTTTTTGATTTGTTTTTTATATAATTATACTTCTCACTGTCTATGATTTGGTCAATATTATTGACGAACTCCTCTTGTGAATAGCCCAAAACAGCTTCTATATTATCACTGACTTTAATCAACTTGCCACGGTTATCCAAATAGTAAACAAAACTATTGGACTCCTGTAGCAACATGGTCTGCTGTTTAAATAGCCTGTCAAGTTCTTCAGAGGCTTCAGAAAGCCGCTGATTATTTTCAGCGGTTTCTTTAGAAAACTTGAATAATAATATCAATACTATACCTAGAAGAAGAAAAAGAAATCCGAAAAGGTAAAAATAAGCACTATAAATTCCTGCAGTAACCTGACTCTTTTCCAGTAAAAATATAAAAGCCAACTGATTGTTTAATTGCCTGACACGGAAGGGGTACTGCGCTATAATTACATTTGATCTTTCATTATCTTGGATAATAACTCCTTCATAATTGCCTTTTAGACCCGCTGCAACATCATAGTTAAGTTGTTCTTCTATAGATGAGGAAAATCGGAATTGGGAGTCGTCATCTTCTGCCAGGTTGAGCAGCCTTTTCTGATCATAGAGAAATTTATTGCCAGCTACTCCTATATAATAATCCAGAACATGTAATGAAAAATATTTATGAAGGTTCAGGTTAACTGAAACCCTTACTTCTTTTTTAGGTCCATAAATGACGAAGCTATTCTGAGGATCAAAATCAAGATGTTTTTTCTCCAAACTTCTTTCAAAATAATTGTTTTCCTTAAGCTTATAGACTATCAATCCTTCTTCACCGGGATGCTGAATCACCAGACGATCGATTATGGGAGAATAATTATTTAAAAGCCTTCTTGTCCTAATATCATTCCCGGGACTGTTTATCATAGAACCAGTGGAAGATTCTA
>DATHVH010000360.1:0-7170 GCA_035461405.1 Anditalea sp. | reverse complement strand
TTACAGATAGATTAATATTGGTAGCCACTTTATTAAGTGTGCTTATCATCAGTCATGCTGTAGTTGGTCTATTATTAAAACCGGCGTTACGCTTATTTTATAAACCTAAAACTGAAAATGGGCAATATTCGGTAGTAAAATTTAGGAATGCATTAAGCTGGGGGTTATTTTTTGTATTGTGGCCTATAGCTGAGCCGTTCTTTGCTCCTGATCGATGGGAGCAGATCCGAAATCATCATGTATTCAGTATATTGATGATTATTTCTATTTCGTGGATTTTAATTGAATTGAGTAATGTCCTAAGGCATTCATTTATCGAGAATTTTTCTTTCGAAAAAGATGACAATCTGCGGGAAAGAAGAATGTTTACTCAAATAAATTTTGTCAGGAAATTAATAGTAGTACTGATTGTTATAGTAGCCTTTTCTTTTATATTGATGAATATAGAATCAGCCAGAAGAATAGGTGCCGGGTTGCTTACCTCGGCAGGTATAGCCGGTATAATCGTTGGTTTTGCTGCTCAAAAATCCATAGCCAATCTTTTAGCTGGATTTCAGATCGCCTTTACCCAGCCTATACGGATAGATGATGTAGTGGTGCTAGAGGGAGAATGGGGAAAGATAGAAGAGATAAACCTTACCTATGTGGTAGTACGGATATGGGATCAAAGACGCCTAATACTTCCCATAAACTATTTTTTGGAAAAACCCTTTCAAAATTGGACCAGAACTACAGCCGATATATGGGGCACTGTATTTTTATATGTGGACCATACCATTCCTGTAAAAGAGATGAAGAAAAAACTAAAGGAGATACTGGATAGTACACCTCTCTGGGATAAAAAAGTCCAGGTACTTCAGGTTACAGATGTAAAGGAGCGTACCGTTGAGCTTAGGTGTCTGATGAGCGCCCGAGACAGTCCTTCTGCATTTGATCTCCGATGTCTGGTGAGGGAAGAGATGCTCGGCTTTATACAAAGCCACTATCCTGAAACATTACCTAAAACAAGAGTGTTGATGGAGCGTGTAAATGATGAAATACAAGATGCTCTTAAGTAATAAAATAGGGGAGAATTGTTATTTGGTTTTATTTAATGGATAATACATATAAATTTGTAGGCACCTAAGAGCAATCTTGGGATTAAATTAAAGATAAATTTATGGCTTGGTTTAAAAGAACAGATAAAGGAATTAAAACCTCCACTGAGGAAAAAAAGGATGCCCCGGATGGCCTTTGGTACAAAACTCCTAAAGGTAATATTATCCATACCAGAGAGCTGAAAAGTAATGCTTACGTATGTCCTGATGACGAATATCATGTTAAAATAGGGTCCAAGGAATATTTCCAAATACTGTTTGATGATAATAAATTCGAAGAGCTTGATGCAAATCTTACCTCGGGGGATCCATTAAATTTTGTGGACAGCAAGCCATATACAAAGAGAATAGAGGAAACCATCAAGAAAACGGAGTTGAATGATGCTGTCCGTACTGCAGTGGGTAAACTAAACGGCGAAGATCTGGTTATATCCTGCATGGATTTCAATTTCATAGGTGGCTCAATGGGTTCTGTAGTGGGAGAAAAGATAGCTAGGGCTATAGATTATTCTCTAAAACATAAAATCCCGTTTCTAATGATCTCAAAATCAGGAGGAGCGCGTATGATGGAAGCAGGATTTAGTTTAATGCAGATGGCTAAAACATCAGCAAAACTTTCCTTGTTGGACAATGCGGGGATACCCTATATTTCCTTACTGACAGATCCTACCACAGGGGGAGTGACAGCTTCATATGCCATGTTGGGTGATTTTAATATAGCAGAACCAGGTGCTTTGATAGGCTTTGCAGGTCCTAGGGTAATTAGAGAGACCATAGGAAAGGATTTACCAAAAGGCTTCCAAAGTTCTGAATTTGTTCTCGAACACGGTTTCCTTGATTTTATAGTTGATAGAAGGCAAATGAAAAACCGATTGGGTACTTTATTGAAACTATTGAAAAACTAATATAGGCCAAAGCTTTAAAAATGCCTAAAATTTAGGTGTTTCATGGCCGGAATTATTGAATATTAGATATATTTGTATTCCCTTAAATAAGGGCTGTATACTGAAAAACCAAAAGAAAAAAGTTGTTAAATGACTTCAGTAATCATTACTTCGATTGTAGCATTTACTTTGATTATCCTGCTACTAGTTTTCATTCTCCTTTTTGCCCAGTCTAAACTGGTTCAATCTGGAGATGTTAAAATTGTTGTCAACGGGGACGAAAAGAATCCGATCATTGCATCAGCAGGATCGACATTGCTTAATACCCTTGGGGGCAAGAAAATTTTCCTTCCTTCCGCATGTGGTGGAGGTGGTACTTGTGCGATGTGCAAGTGCGTGATAGAAGAAGGTGGGGGAGAGGTGCTCCCTACAGAAGTTGGACATCTTAGCCGAACTGAACAGAAGGAAAAAGTAAGACTTTCCTGTCAGGTAAAGGTAAAGCAGGATATGAGAATCAGGATTCCTGAAGAAATATTCGGTATTAAAAAATGGGATTGCGAAGTGGTTTCGAACTACAACGTATCCACCTTTATCAAAGAATTTGTCGTAAGACTGCCTGAAGGCGAAAATCTGGATTTCGAATCGGGAGGTTATGTACAGATAGATGTACCTGTAATTACAGTAAACTTTAAGGATATGGATATCACTCCGCATCCTGATTTAGGACACCCACAGGATGTTTATAGAAGTGACTGGGATAAATTTGGGCTTTGGGACCTTACCATGAAAAATGATGAGGAGCTCTTCAGGGCGTATTCCATGGCAAATCATCCTGCTGAAGGAAATATTGTAATGCTTACCATTCGTATAGCTACCCCACCTTGGGATAGAGCTAATAATAAATGGATGGATGTCAATCCAGGTATATGTTCTTCATACGTCTTCTCGCGTAAAAAAGGAGATAAAGTTACAATATCAGGTCCTTATGGTGAATTCCACATCAACCCAACTGATAGAGAAATGATTTATATAGGCGGTGGTGCTGGTATGGCTCCATTAAGATCTCATATATTTCATTTGTTCCATACTGAAAAAACGGATAGGAAAGTATCCTACTGGTATGGAGGTAGATCTAAGAAAGAACTATTCTATACACCACATTTCAGAAATATAGAAAAAGATTTCCCTAATTTCACCTTCAATATCGGGCTTTCTGAGCCTATGCCTGAGGATAACTGGAAGATTAAAAAATCATTAGATGATAAAGAGGGAGATGGTTATGTTGGATTTATCCACCAAGTTCTTTATGATAATTATCTCAAGGATCACCCTGAGCCAGATGAGATAGAATATTACTTATGTGGTCCTCCTTTGATGAACTCAGCGGTATTAAAGTTGCTGGATGACATGGGAGTTCCGAAAGAGAATATAAGATTTGATGACTTTGGAGGTTAATCAAATTAAATAAAAGAGTCCTGCAAAAGCAGGACTTTTTTGTTGCTATCTGGTTTTTTTGATTAATTTTAAGGTCTACCAATCTAAAATATGGATTTACAGATATACTTTGATCCTATACCTGAATCTCTTACGGAAGTCAAGTTTCCTCATAATTCCTTTTTCAGTCAGATTAATTATTATGGAGAGACTTTTCCTGATCTTAAGGGTCTTCAGATAGCCATCATCGGACTGACTGAGGGCAGAGGTATTAAGGATAGCAGGTCCATACCCACAGCTCCTTCAGAGATCCGGCAAAAGCTCTATGAATTAAAGCGTGGACAGTCCCATTATAAGATGGCTGATCTTGGGGATTTGCGCAATGGATTGGATCTAAAGGAGACTAATCTAAGGATTCAGGCAGTAGGTGAATATCTGATGAAAAAACAGATCTTACCTATATATATTGGGGGTACCCATGATCTTGATTTTGGCCAGTACCTATCGTATGAGGGTATGAAAAAACTGGTCAGTATGCTCACCGTCGATGCCAAAATCGACATGGAGGATGAGGGGATGCCAAATGATATCCACTCTCAGGACATAGTTCTACATCAACCAAATTTCTTATTTAACTATTCACAGCTTGCGTATCAAAGTTTTTTGACGGACCGGGATCTGGTCAATGTCATGGAAAAATTATACTTTGATCATGTACGCCTCGGGCAGCTTAGGGATAATTTTAAAGAAATTGAACCCTTAATCAGAAATGCTGACCTGATGAGCTTTGATATCAGTGCTATTCAGTCTGCTGATGCTCCAGGGGCTGCAGATGCCCAGCCCTTTGGGCTTACAGCTGAGGAAGCTTGCCAGATCTGTTGGTTTGCTGGGATGAATGAAAAACTTAGCTCTATTGGCATTTACGGATATCAGCCTTACTATGATGACAGCAGATATAAAACTGCATCTGTAATAGCCACTATGGTTTGGTACTTTGTGGAAGGCTTTTACCACCGTAAGGATAGTCTTTCTTTTAAAAGCAGTGATTATATTAAATATACAGTTTCTCTAGACTCAAAACCCTCATCTTTTATATTTTATAAAAGTAAAATCAGCGGGAAATGGTGGATGGAAATTCCTCAAATGGGTAAGGAAAAATTCGATAGGGATATGATTATCCCTTGCAGTTATCAAGATTACAGGACTGCTCAAAACGGTGAGATTCCTGAAAGATGGATCAATGCCCAGTTAAAGTTATATTAAATATTTATGAAAACCTTTACCCGACAGCAGCTGGCCTTAAGAAACGGTCAGGATAAACCTGAAATTTGGATTGCTTTTGAAGGTTTGGTTTATGATGTCAGCAGTTCCAGACTATGGAAAAACGGAATGCATTATGAACACTGGGCAGGCCAGGATCTTACGGAGGAATTAGCTGATGCTCCACATACGGAAAAAGTGTTCGATAAATTTGAACCCATAGGCCAACTAGCATAATATGATATTAATAGCTGATAGTGGCTCCAGCAAAACTGATTGGAGGACAATAGACCAAAATGGTAATATAGGCCAAATAAGGACAGTGGGTTTTAATCCATACTACCAAGGTCTGGAAGAAATGGCAAAAGAACTGATGCTTACTGATCTGATGAACATCAGGCAGACTGTAACAGAAATCTATTACTATGGAGCGGGATGTTCAAATCCAAAAAATAAAGTTATAGTAGAGCAAGCTCTATTGAGAGTGTTTCCGGCTGTAACCATACATGTCGATCATGATCTGATGGCTGCTGCGAGGGCTACCTGTGGAAGGCAAAAAGGAATTGCCTGCATACTAGGCACTGGCTCGAACAGTTGTGATTATGATGGGGAAAATATTATTGATACTCGACCTGCTCCTGGATTCATTTTAGGTGATGAAGGTGGAGGAGCCTATATAGGCAGGCAGTTTTTGCATGATTATATCTATGATGAGATGCCTGCCCATATCAAAAAAATGGTTACAGAAGAGTATAATCTAAACACTTTTGAGATTCAGGAGAATGTTTACCAAAAGCCATACCCCGGCAGATACATGGCCACTTTTTGCAAGTTTTTAAATAAACATAAAAACGATCCTTATTGCTATAAATTATTTCATAAAGCTTTCCATGATTTTTTCGCCAAACATGTGATGAAATATCAGGATTATCAAATGAAGCCGGTTAATTTTGTAGGATCCATTGCTTTTTATAATAATGATATACTCAGAAAAGTGGCCTCGGAATTGGATATCCATGTTAATTTGACCATTGAGTCTCCTATTGCAGGTTTGACACTATACCATAAAGAAATAATGCTATGAAATCGAGCATGAGCCCGATAGCCTCCGGGCTACACACACCGGGATGCTTGTATAATATGCGAGATTCCACCTGCCTGACGGCAGTCAGGCCTGACCTTTGAAAAACAAAATATACACAGATGAATACTACTGAAAGTAACTCCATATATGATGATTTAGAGAAAATGAGTGTAGCTGAACTTATTTTCAATATGAATAAAGAGGATAAAAGTGTTCCATTGGCCGTAGAAAAATGCCAAGCTGAAATTGTAACACTGGTAGAACAAATTGTTCTGCGTATGGCGAAGGGTGGTAGGTTATTTTATATCGGTGCAGGGACAAGTGGTAGACTTGGCATATTGGATGCCAGTGAATGTCCTCCCACATATGGGGTGCCTCATGATATGGTAATAGGAATAATAGCCGGAGGAGATAAAGCTATCCGCAAGGCAGTAGAAAAGGCCGAAGATGATCCCGACCAAGCCTGGCTAGATATAAGTACATATGGATTTAATGATTTTGATACGGTAATTGGTATAGCAGCCTCAGGTACTACACCCTATGTGATAGGAGGAGTTATAGCGGCCCGAGCAAAAAACTTATTGACAGGCTGTATTACATGCAATGCTGGGTCTCCACTAGCCAAAGCTGTGGATCATCCTATAGAAGTCGTGGTTGGGCCCGAATTTGTCACAGGAAGTACAAGGATGAAATCAGGTACCGCACAGAAATTGGTTCTTAATATGATTTCGACGAGTGTAATGATAAAACTTGGAAAAGTAAAAGGCAATAAAATGGTGGATATGCAGCTTTCCAATGAAAAACTGGTGAAAAGAGGGACTCGAATGATTATGGAAGAAACAGGTGTGGATGAAGAAAAAGCCAAACATATGCTTATGACATATGGATCCGTGCGATCTGCTGTCAATCATTATAAAGGGAATGGGGATTAATGCTTTTTGATTTCTGCATGTGCAGAAATTAAATATTTTCTTCCTGATTCCATTTCCAGGCATAATACCCGCGTTCTGCGGGTATTTTCTTTTTTAAACTTTCGCCCTTTGAGTAAAAATTCTTCCCCTATCTTGAGATCATTGAGATATATAGTGTGCTGTTCCTCTTTTCCTATATCATATTTTCTCACCTCTCTGTTTAAAAATAAATCTGCTCCTGAACTGGCCTTGGGATTGATAAGGTGCCGTTTTAAGGGAATTAAGATGTCTCTGGGGAAAATAAGGTCAGACAACATTGGTACCATCAAGTTTCTGAAAGTACTTTTCCAGTGTTCTCCGTGAGGTTTAATGCCTATCCCCCATTTTTTAAAGGCACGGTGGTGTGCTACTTCATGGATATAGGTGATTAGGAATTGGTAGGGATTAAGATCGTAATTAATTGTAATAGTCTGAATCTTTCTATCACGTCTGAATCTAAA
>DATHVH010000359.1:0-24468 GCA_035461405.1 Anditalea sp. | reverse complement strand
AACTGGATACGCATAACCCAATTCGGCTTTTTTAAGATCTGCTATCAGCAATTCTGCTTTTGCCCTAGCCTCCTCTTCTGTTTTACCGGTAAACTCCACCATGAGCAACGCCATGGGATCACCTTCTACGAAGTATCTGTTTTTGCTGTACTCCAGGCTCTCCTTTGTACAGTCCAGTATGATCTTATCCATAAGTTCCACAGCCGTGGCAGGATGTTTCATAGCGACCTGTGCTGCCTTCATACTTCTGTGGATGGATACAAAGTGTGCCGCTACCACCACCTCCACCGGATCCGGCAGCGGGTCCAGGCTCAGCTTAATCTCAGTGGTAAAGGCAAGAGTTCCTTCTGATCCTGCTAATAGCTTACAGAAATTGAAAGGTTGGCCAACTTCAGAGAATATTTCAGAATCCAATAGATAATCTACTGCATAACCTGTATTTCTTCTATGAATAGATTTTTTGGGAAAATGCTCATTTATATTTTTCTGATTGTTAGGATCTGAAAGTTCTTCCTTTACTTGCCGGTATAGTTTGCCCTCAAAGGAATCTGATTTACACTTTGACTCAAATTCAGCTTTGGTCAATTCCTCGAAAACAGCATTTGAACCATCGCTTAACAGCACATCCAGTTTGATTACTTTTTCTCTGGTAGTACCATAGACTATAGAGGTGGTTCCACAGGAGTTATTACCTACCATACCTCCTATCATGGCACGGTTTGCCGTAGAAGTGATTGGGCTGAAGAATAGGCCATGCGGCTTAAGGAAAGTATTCAGTTCATCCCTCACTACACCAGGCTGTACCCTAACCCACTTCTCGTCTTTATTGAATTCCAGTATTTTGGTAAAATGTTTGGACACATCCACCACAATACCATTGCCCACACACTGGCCGGCCAGCGAGGTGCCTGCCGTCCGGGGGATCAGAGAGGTCTTATTTTCTCTGGCAAATTGGATAAGCTTTTTAAGATCCGCTTCTGATCTGGGTAAAGCTACCGCCAGCGGCATTTCTCTGTACACAGAGGCATCAGTAGCATATAAAGTTTTGGTGAGTGAATCGTATTTTAGCTCCCCTTCAAGTTGGGTTGCCAATCTATCCAATAAAGGCAATAGGTTAGGTGCAATCAAAGTCATGGTCAAAAATAAGGGTAATTGTGCATTATTGGTAGGGGTATGGGGGAAAGGTTTTTAATTTATTTTTCAGTTTTTAATTTTTGCGGAATATTTAATATAACTACTGTTATTTTTTCTCTTTGATGGAGTGATTACAGAAAAGTTAATATTTCCCTTAGCCCTAAATAATTAAGAGAGTTGAGGTATGATGATCCACCATAAACACAAAGTCAGTCTAAAACCATAACCAGATATGTATATATAGGATTAACCTTATCTATTATAATGTTATTAATCTACAGCTCTATTTTTATCTGAGAGGATTTTTTTCACGAATTTCCCTTTCAAATTCCATTTAAGAAATACGTTTATTTTCCTTCCCTGCCAAAAACCATAAATAATAAAGGCCCAATGATGGGCAGCAGAAATGTGCCCCATATCCAAAGCATCTTCTCTCTGGTGGGTAAATTCCTATTAGTAAGGATCATATACAACGACACTAAAAAGAAAATTAAAATTATGGCAGCAGCTATTTGCCATATCATAAAAAGAAAGGGGGGTAAATCAAAATTTCTCATCTTTCAGTAATTTTTGATCTATCCAAAATTACACAAACTTTTAAAAATGATAAAGGATTGATAGTGAATTTTTTACACATACCTGATATTCATTAAGTCATAGATCTAGTTAATACTTAAAGGTTATAAAGTATCGACCCTTTGGAAATATAACCTATACTATTTTTGGATGGCTAAATGTAAAATAAGCATAGTAAAATAGAGGATTGGGTTTTGGAAAAGGCATTGGAATTAGCGGTGAGATCAAAAAAGTGGGGGATGACTATCATTTTTGCTTAAATTTAATAATAGTCTTTGCTACAATTTCATACTTTTGTTACTAAAATTAGCATTGCTCCATGGTTTACATTCTTTCTCAGCTTTTTAGCTTTTTGATATTACCTCTTACCATCGTAATGATACTTTTTCTTTGCGGAATCATCCTCATCAATAAAAAAATTGGCAGGAAATTATTGATAGCTTCATTTATCTTACTGTTTCTTTTCAGCAATCGCTTTTTGGCAAATAGGGCAATCAATGCATGGGAACCTGACTTTAAGAAGATAGAAACCCTTCAAGAATATGAAGTAGGTATAGTGCTGACAGGTGTAACCAACATAAATAAAACTGCAAAGGATCGAACTTTTTTCGATCGGGGCGCTGACAGGGCCACTCATGCAATGCAGCTCTATAAAGAAGGTAAAATAAAGAAAATCCTCATCACTGGAGGTGAAGCTTTTAATAATGTCAATGACAATAAAGAAGCTGAGCTATTAGCAAAATTTATGTATACTGCAGGAGTAGCGGCAGAAGATGTCATAATTGAAAACAGAGCCCTAAATACAAGAGAAAACGCAGTTTTTGCTAAAGAAAAATTAATAGAAGAAGGATATAATCCCCATTCAAAATACCTGATTATCACCTCAGCTTTCCATATGAAGAGATCAAAGGCCTGTTTTGACAAAGTAGGTATGGATACAGATACTTATCCTGTAGATTATTACGGCTCAGATAGCGGTGCTAATTGGCAATCCCTGATCCAACCTTCACCAGACTCCATTGTTATATGGCAGAAAATGGTGAAGGAATGGGCAGGATTACTTATGTATAAGGTAGTGGGTTATATATAATCCAAATTACCATGTGGTAGATTTCATTTTTTGAACACCTTTAATGATGTCACTAATACTTATTTGCCCGATGAGATTGCCATAGCTCATTACTGGAAACCGTCTGATTTTTAAATTAAGAAATTGACCCGCAGCATCAAATATATTTAAATCTGGGCTCATAGTAAGTACATCTTTAGTCATATGTTCTTGTACAGTACCTACTAGGCTTGGGGTATTGGAATATTTTCCTTTTATGATTTCTTTAAGACAATCTCCTTCAGAAATCATTCCTACCATTTTACCATCATCATTTACTACTGGTCCACCTGATATTTTTTTAGAGGTCAAAACCTCTAATACATGTTCAATGCTGTCTTCGGGCTTGAAGGTAATCAGATTGGTAGCCATATAATCTTTTACACACATTGGCTGGTTGCAGGCTTTTTTATCTTCTACTACTCTTACGCCTTGATAGCTCTTTACCATATCATTACATTTTGGTTGAAAAATTAATATACCAATATTATTACTATATTCAAAATATTATTTAATCCAAATTAAACATAACTATCATAAAAATGGGATAAAAATATCTATACCTATATTTTAAAAACGTATTGACTTATATATCAGAAAATTATTTAATAAAATATATCAAAATTTGGTGATCCATTACCTAAGCTTACTATAAATCTCTTTATTGCCTGTATTCTAATCAAAATCAATTAGTTATATTATATAAATAAAAAAAGCCTAACGAATTTTAAATCGTTAGGCTTTAAATAAAGTTTATGGAAAGATTACCTGATTGCTTCTCTAAAATCTGATGTTTCCCGTATATTTCTAAACTCAAGATCATTAGCAGCTCTTCTTTTTAGTTCTGGGCTTCTTTCTGCTGCTTTTCTTAAATTTTCTGTAGCTACCTGTTGATTATCGGCGCGAGCGGCAATAATAGCCAAACCATAATAACCATATCCAAAATCTCGGTTTACCATTACACTTTCTTCAAAAGCATTGGTGGCATTCCTATAATCTTCAGCTAAAAGATATGCTAATCCCTTGTTAAAAAGATTTACCTCATTTTCTGGTGCATTGTTTAATCTGATAGTAGCAAGTTTATAATCACCATTCAAAATATCCACAGCCCCTCGGATACCATCATTCACGTGCACAAAATCATCGTCGCCACCATCATCTATCATGGTAGAAGCCTCCGAGAAATGTTTATATGCAGTCTGATAATCACCCCTCATAAGGTATACCTGGCCTAAATTATGAGTAGCATAACCATTTCTACCATCAGCATTCGCTGCTTCAAATGATCTGATAGCCTTATTTAGCAATTCGTTTTTCTCCGAAGATGATGCAGTTCTACTAGCTTGATTTAAATAAACCACACCTAGGTTATTATGAGCCATTGGAGAATTATAAGCCTCTGCTTGCGCTTCATATATCTGCTGCTTAGAATTAAGACTAGGCTCAAGTGCCGCAGCATATCCCATTTCCTCTTGAGTAAGTTCATCTGCAGTTAAATTACCCCTAACTATCTGATTGCTCAAAGTTGATATTTCAGCTTCTGTCTTTTTATCTTTAGTAGTAAGTATCTCAGTTCTCGCAATCCTTAATTTCGGATATAGGTCATTAAATACAGTTCTATAAGAAGGAAGTCTCTGCATGGCTCTTTCCTTTGAATCAAAATCACCTGGCCCACCTATGATTTCGAAATAAGCTTCTTTCTCACCATCACTAAGTCCATTATAGTCATCCAGCAAAACTCTGAAATCAGACCAGTCATCTACTACAGGTTTGATTATAAATTGCACATCCTGAGATTCGCCTCTATAATCAAATTTCTCCATCTCAGTTCTATAGAACAGTTCTATTTGTTGAGCCCTATTTTTAGATAGATCTCTATTAACCCTTTCAGAACCTTCTGGTGAATGGGTACCTGTAATGGTGACAGTATTGGTAAGGTTATTATCAGCAATAAATGCTTTCAAGTATTTACCTCTTTCAGAATTTACTTCACTTGGACGAAGAGTGGACCTTCCCTGCTGAAAAAAGAATTCTACTTCTGTAGGCTCTATTTCTTCCAGATCAGAATATCCATGATCCATATAAAGGCCCAACATTGGAATCTCTCCCTCACCATTATATTGACCTGTACGGGCAAGCCTAGAAGTGGTGATTAATCCGTCAGCTATTTTTATACTACTGGAGGATGCAGTTTTATCGTTTTTTTTATGGGCTACCCTTCCCACTATATTTAAATTACCATTTTCCATACCTTCCCTGTACGGAAAACTCATGGACTGACTTCTTTGAGGAGTCTCATTTCTATCTACGCTTGCCCCATCGAACACTAGTTGGCCGTTAACATCCTGAAATCTGTTCTGATATTCATACTGCGGCTCAATGGTGTAAGTGATGTTTTTGTTCATCATCCGCTGAGGAAGGGTTGCTTCCATATTAAATCTAACTGAATCTCCCTGAAGCACCAGTGGGTCAGGATTTACAGTGATTTGTTGATTGGCAGATTTGTTAACGATTGATTGCAGATTAGAGCAGGACGATAAAACCATCACTCCCCCTAGCATCATCAAAATAGTAGCCTTGTTCATAAACATATCGATAGGATATTTGATTATTTAGAAAATACGGAATAAATTCACTTACTTGAATTACCAACAGACTAATTATGGAAAAAATTAAGATATTCTTTGAAAACAGGGCCTTTGGAGTTTGCTCTAAATTGGGTGAAAAACTTCATTTCCCGATTGATAGCATAAGGTTATTCTTTATTTATTCTTCTTTCATCACTTTAGGCTCCCCGGTAATCCTTTATGTGAGCATGGCGATGATGATGAAAATCAGAAAATACTTCCGTAAAATGAATAATCCCGTTTTGTTTGACTAATCAAAGTCTAGAATAAAATTTTTTCCTTCTGAAATAGTATGTCCATATTATAGAAAAGACTTTCTTTTCTTTGGGTGCCAATGACAATTTTGATGCCAAATTAACATCTCTTTTGATACCCTTTTTCATCAGAAAAAAATCCCTATAAGCTCTTAAAACAGCCAGGCTATGTGCTATTCCTTTAGTAAATATTAAATGAATGCCAGCGGCCCCATCAAGTATAATTCTAAGGAGAAATATTGTCATTAATTTACCCCCTCTCGTATTCCGATATATCATAAAAAGATTATTTCGAAAATTAAGGTAGGTTTTCTTTGGATTGGCTTTTGAGAGTGTTCCTCCACCTACATGATACACCTTACTTTGGGGGATGGCCATTAATTTCATACCTCGACGTCTTATCCTCCAGCAAAGGTCTATTTCTTCCATGTGGGCAAAGAATCCATCTTCAAACCCTCCCATTTCTAAAAAAACTTTGCTCCTAATAAAAAAACTTGCTCCGGACGCCCAATCAATTTCTATAGGTTTATCATATTGGCTGAGGTCCTCTTCTACAGTATGAAGAATTCTGCCCCTACAGTATGGATAACCTAAACCATCCAGAAACCCACCGCTGGCGCCGGCATAATCAAAAAAATTTTTGTTTTGGTAAGACAAGATTTTTGGTTGGGCACCAGCTACATCGGGATTAGAATCTAAATATTCAATTATAGCACTATCCCAGTCAGCAGTCACTTCTACATCCGAGTTTAATAAAATAAAATATTCATACTTATCACCTATCTTAAAAATCCCTTCATTGTAACCTCCTGCGTAGCCCGAATTACAAGAATTTATTAAAATTTGAATATCTGGATGAGACGAGGATAAATAATCAACTGAATCATCTGTACTGTTGTTGTCTACGACAAATATATCTGCTACGGAATGCTGAATTACCGAAGGAAGGAATTGCTTTAGCATTTCCTTCCCGTTATAATTGAGGATTACTATGGCTGCTTTCATGCAAAAACTAATTTGCTCTTGTTGGTCTCGTTTAGATCAGCATTAACGAGACTGAAACGCTTAGCCAAATAATTATTCCGATTACTGTAACAGATAATTATTAATCTCATGAAAACATATTACCTAAATCCATGCCCGGTATATTTGGCATCATACCTTCAGTAGCATTTTTCATTTCCTCTTTTATTTTTATTTCTATCGCTTCAGAAGCTTTATTTGTAGCCGCCACTATAAGATCTTTCAGCATATCCTTGTCATTTGGATTGATGAGTGTATCGTCCAGCTCCATGTCTATTACCTTACGATGACCATTTACAATTACTTTGACCATACCTCCGCCAGACTCTCCTTCAGCGGTAAGGTGAACTAGCTGCGCCTGTGTTTCTTTCACTTTGGCCTGAGCTTCTTTCACCTTATTCATGATATTCATAAAATCGAACATAGTATATATTATTTTTTTACCCACAAAGATAATTATTCCCCAATACTCAAAGAAATCTAAATTAAAAATTAAATTTTTCTAAAATAATATATTGCAAAATAAATTGTATGTACCAATAATATATATGTATGTTTTTAAAGAAATATGAACAAATATTAATATATTGTGTTATTAATTATTATTTGAAAAATTGATAGGCGGAGAAATGAAAACAATAGAAAAAATAGCTAAAGAAAGCATCAAAGATTTAAAATTCACCTTATCTGATGTCCTAGAAGCTCCGGAAGCAAAAAAAATGAGAGCCGCAGATTTACAAAGAGCTTTAATCCTGGGTAATTTACTGCAGAGTAAAGTGCATATTATTTTTGAAGACAGAAACCACAAATTATATGAAGTGGACACAACTGTATGGGCTGTAGGCGATCATTTCGTTACCTTAAAGGGCGGTTTACACGTGCCTATCAATTCAATCCATGAAATAAATTAAAAATTTACGAGCTCGCTATATATGAGTAAAGCGCATCTTAGTAAGATGCGCTTTACATTTTATGCTCATTAATGGCTTTAATAGCATCCTCAATTGGTAAAGTAACTTGATTCCCAGATTTCATATTTTTTAAGGATACATTTCCTTGAACTATTTCATCCGAACCTAAAATTACAACATAAGGGATGTTTTTTTTATCAGCATAATTAAACTGCTTTTTAATTTTGGCTGATTCAGGAAATATTTCCGCATAAATCCCAGCGGCCCGCAGTGTAGCCAGTACCTTAAGACCATACCGGATACCCTCCTCATCAAAATGTGCTATCATTACATCTGTAGTTACCAGGCTGTCTTTTGGAAAAAGGTCTAGTTCTTCCAACACATCAAATAACCTGTCCACTCCAAAAGAAAAACCTACGCCTGAAACACCTTCTAAACCAAAGACACCTGTCAAATTATCATATCTGCCCCCCCCACTCACAGAACCAATAGAAACATTATTTACTTTGACCTCGAATATAGCTCCAGTATAATAGCTTAAGCCTCGAGCCAGAACCACGTCAAAGTCCACATATTCTTCAGTAGCACCAAAAATGGATAGCAGCTCAAAAACTTCCCTTATTTCTTTTAATCCCTGTAGTCCTATTGGGCTGGAAATTAAAAACTTCTCTAAAAATTCAAATTTATCTACAGAAGGGAGATTAACAATAGGTTCTAGTTTTTCAATTGATTCACTCCTAAATCCTCTTTGAATTAATTCTTCCTGCACCTTCTCCCACCCTATTTTATCCAGCTTATCTATACTGACACACAATTCGCTTTCTTTACCTGGTTCACCGATGGCTTCTGATATTCCAGTAAGTATTTTTCTATTGTTTAGTTTAATACTATAGTCTGAAAGCTTCAATTCTTTAAACACATTTTTGATCATCAATATGATCTCAGCTTCACAGATCAAACTATCAGTACCCACTACGTCAGCATCACATTGGTAAAATTCCCTGTACCTACCCCGCTGAGGCCTGTCCGCTCTCCATACCGGTTGGATTTGAAATCTCTTGAAGGGAAATGTTATGTCATTTCGATTCATCACCACATACCGGGCAAAAGGTACTGTAAGGTCATAGCGTAAGCCTTTCTCTGAGATTTTAGGCAATACCGCATGACTTCCTTCAGCTACATCTTCTAGTTTGACATTTTTTAAAAAATCTCCACTATTGACAATTTTGTATAACAACTGATCCCCCTCATCACCATATTTTCCGGTAAGAACAGAAAGATTCTCCATAGAGGGAGTTTCTAATTGTTGAAACCCGAACAGCTTAAAGGTTGATTTAATGGTATCTAATATATAATTTCTTTTTGCCATGGTTACCGGACCGAAATCACGTGTACCCTTAGGCAAGGAAGGTTTTTGAGTGCTCATCTATCTAAATTTTGCACAAAGTTATAAAAATTGGGATAATAATACTGATTATCCGAAATGCTGGTACCCATGTTTCACTTTGTAAAACGAAAACTTCGAATTAACGATTCGACGATTCGTCAGATCGACAACCCCGTCATCTGGCATCCGTTATCCGACATTGAAAGATATTTTACCAATAAATGCTAACTTTTCAGAGATATTATTTATCTTTGCACCTCAATTTTGAAATTATAAACAGGAATAAAAATGGCTGTTACTACATTAAAAAGAAAATTAAAGAGAAAAAGACAATCTCAGACTACAAGAGTAATCAAAATCAAACAGTTGAATGCCAAGCCGGTAATCAAAAACGTAGATATTGAGGAATTAAAAAGCCAGTTTTCTGATAAGAAATAAATTGTCTCTATCCAGGATATAAAAAGGGCTATGTTTGACATTGCCCTTTTTATTTTGCCCTTTTGCCAAGCTCTACCACCCGTAGATTTTTTATTTCCCCCTCTACCAGATCAAATTTTAGCATAGTCCTCAGCTGATGAAATCCCTGCACCCCTATCGCACCCGGATTCATATATAGGCTTTTGGTCGTTTTATCAAACTCTACTTTACATATATGCGAGTGGCCACATATAAAAAGTTTTGGCCCAATCTCATTGATTCTTTTCTTGATACCAGCGGCATAACGAGGAGGCTTTCCTCCTATATGAATCATATATACCTTTACCCCTTCTAGATCAAAAATCTCTTCTTCAGGAAACTTTGCTCTTGCAGCCTGATCATCTATATTTCCATAAACTGCTCTTAATTTTTTACCCTGAGGTAAATTTTCTAATATATTAATATCCCCAATATCTCCTGCATGCCAGATCTCATCCACATCTGCAAGATGTTGAATTACCTTTTCATCTATATACCCATGGGAATCTGATATAAGCCCTATTTTTTTCATTTAATCCAAAACAATAGTATAACAATATCTAGTTTAAGTAGAACAAAGATGCTTATTATTTAATATATCAAAAATGAAAGGGCCCATTTCCATATTTTTTTGCTGTATGTTCGCTTTGTTCTGCTCCTGCCATTCGCAGTTCATGAGTGATGAAGAGCTATTGGAGCCTCAAGAGTTTGAGATAGGCTTAAAAAAACAAATCAATGCAGTCCTAATAGATGTAAGAAGCACAGAGGAAATAAAGTATGGTCATCTGGAAGATGCCATATTTATCAATTATATGGATGAAAACTTTGAAGTTTATCTTACCTATCTAAGAAAGGACCTGCCCTATTTCATATATTGTAATACCACCGAAAAAACAATTCCCGCCTCTAGGCTGATGAAATCCATGGGTTTTAAGCATGTTTACATCTTAAAGGGAGGTTTACAAAACTGGCACCACGAAGGAAAAAAAATCATATATCCACAAACCTAAAAGCATGAAATCTATCAATCCTTACAATAATAAAGTATTAAAAGAATTTGACCCTCATACTAAAGATGACGTACTGAAAGGTATTGATAAGGCCCAACAAACCTTTTTAAATTGGAGAGATACTTCTTTTGCGGAACGAAGCAAACTCATGAAAAAAGCTTCCAAGGTATTGACAGATAATAAAGAGAAATATGCTAAAATCATATCCCTGGAAATGGGGAAAGTAATAAAAGAAGCTCAAGCTGAGGTAGAAAAGTGTGCTTGGGTATGTGATTATTATGCTGATAAAGCCGAAGAATTCCTGGCAGATGAACCTTTGGAAATGCCCGATGATAAAAAAGCAAAAGTAGTCTATAATCCATTGGGTATTATTTTAGCAGTGATGCCTTGGAATTTTCCGTTTTGGCAGGTATTCCGCTTTGCTGCACCCAATTTAATGGCTGGGAATGTCGGACTATTAAAGCATGCTTCGAATGTCCCTCAATGTGCCTTAGCTATCGAAGAAATATTTAGGGAAGCGGGGTTTCCGGAAGGATGCTTCCAATCCTTTCTCATTTCTTCAGACTTGGTAGAAGATATCATCAAACATAAAGATGTAAAAGCAGCCACACTTACAGGAAGTGAAAATGCCGGGAGAATGGTGGCCTCACAGGCTGGAAAGCAGCTGAAAAAAACTGTCCTAGAATTGGGAGGAAGTGATCCATTTATAGTACTTAAGGATGCTGATATAGAGAAGGCGGCTAAAACGGCAGCTAAATCCCGAATGATTAATTTTGGCCAGAGCTGTATAGCGGCAAAGCGGTTTATCATAGAAGAACCAGTCTATAAAAGATTTCTTGATATTTTTAAATCAGAGATCGAAGGCATGAAGCAAGGGGAACAATTGGATGGTGATGCTCACTATGCCTGTATGGCCCGCCCTGATCTGGCACAAGACTTATATGAGCAGGTTAAGAAATCCATAGAAATGGGGGCTGAAGTTATTTTGGAAGGAGAACAACCCAAAAAGGACAGTGCCTTTTTCAAACCATACATTTTAGCTGACATTACCGAAGACATGCCGGCTTATAGAGAAGAACTTTTTGGTCCGGTAGCCGCTATATTTAAAGTGAAAGATGAAGAAGAAGCCATCCATATAGCTAATGATACCATGTTCGGACTGGGAGCATCACTATGGACTAAGGATCAGTCCAAGGCTGATAAGCTTGCTAGGCAGATAGAAAGCGGTGCTGTATATATAAACGAATTAGTTGCATCAAGTCCATACCTCCCATTTGGTGGAGTGAAAAATTCAGGATATGGTAGAGAGCTTGCCGAGATGGGCATTAAAGAATTTGTCAATAAAAAGACTGTTTCCATAGGAGAATAGATAAATAACCTCAAAAAAAGGTATAAGATCTATATTTTAAAGGTCACTCATTTCAGATTAGCTTTGGTATTTGGCGATTAACTTTATATTTTTACGCCTATAAAATTTTGGCATATACATGAGAGAAATACAATTTAGAGAAGCTTTGAGAGAGGCTATGTCCGAGGAAATGCGACGTGATAAGAATGTTTTTGTCATGGGCGAGGAAGTAGCAGAATATAACGGTGCTTATAAAGTTACCCAAGGTATGTTGGATGAGTTTGGTCCAGAAAGAATGTATGACACCCCAATTTCCGAACTTGGATTTACAGGTCTCGGTGTAGGAGCGGCCATCAACGGACTGAGACCTATCATCGAATTCATGACCTTCAATTTTTCGTTGGTAGCCATTGATCAGATCATAAACTCGGCGGCAAAAATTCTTGCGATGTCTGGTGGTCAGTATCACTGTCCTATTGTATTCCGTGGAGCTACGGGTAACGCCGGTCAGCTAGGTGCACAGCACTCCTCTAATTTTGAAAATTGGTATGCCAATACTCCTGGTCTTAAAGTAGTGGTACCTTCTACTCCATATGATGCCAAAGGTCTTTTAAAAGCATCCATCAGAGATAATGATCCTGTGATCTTCATGGAATCAGAATTAATGTATGGTGACAAAGGTGAGGTTCCTGAAGGGGAATATCTATTGCCACTCGGTGTAGCTGAAGTGAAAAAGAAGGGAAAAGATGTCACCATCATCTCTTTTGGGAAAATGATGAAAGTGGCATTTGAAGCTGCCGAAATTGTAGCCAAAGATGGTATAGATGCGGAAGTAATTGATTTAAGGACTATACGGCCTGTTGATTACCCTACTTTGATAGAATCAATAAAGAAAACTAATAGATGTGTGATAGTAGAAGAAGCTAACCCTGTAGCATCTATGGCCACTGATCTCGCATTTAATATTCAGAGGCATGCATTTGATTATTTAGATGCGCCTATATTGAGAGTAAATAGCATGGATATACCATTGAGTTATTCAGGTCCTTACATTGAAGCAACTTTGCCAAATGCTAAAAGAACTGTAGAGGCTATTAAGCAGGTGTGCTATAAGAAATAGATGCCTGCCTGCCGGTAGGCAGGAATCTTGGGTGACGGATGTCGGCGGATTTGTCAAATTGATGAATCGATGAACTGACAAACCGATTTGCATATCATCTACTTTTCTTCAATCAAGAATTTTTTCTTTGAATGTTTACGATAAGGAAATAAAAAAAAATCACGCAATTGTTGTTGCGTGATTTTTTGTTTCAAGTCTTAAGTGAAATAGGCTATAATAAATTTAACTAAGCCTTTCATTTTGATTAGGTTGTAAACTTAAAATTTACCATTGTAAATCTGGATTTTTGATTAAATAGATCGGCCCATAAAGCCGAATAAAACCATAATCCAGATTCGACAATTCGAAAAAAAGGCGATTCGATAAAACCGAAATCACTCAATCTCTTATGAGTTCGTCTTTGGACTGAGTACAATTCTATTTCTACTCCAATTGATGATAGTCTAGGGAATGATTTTCATCCAAAGCTTTCTGAACACCTTTACTTGGTTGACCTACAGATTTGGAATCGATGGAGAGTTTACCATTATCATTCTTAGAGCAGAGAATATTTAATTTAAATTCTTCCGAAGTATCTGTATAGTCTTCCCTATAATGGGCTCCTCTTGATTCTTTTCTTTCAATAGCTGATCGTAAAACCAGCTCAGAGGATAACAATACATTTTTTAAATCTAAATTCTGCCATATCTCTTCAAATGATAATTCTTCCAGCGAGACAGTTTTATCCTGATATTCACTTTTAATATTTTCTAACTTGCTGGCACCTTCTTTCAGTAGCTCCTCATTTCGCAATATACCTGCATGCTCCCACATCAGATTCTTTACTTTATTGATTATTTCCAAAGGCTTATTTACCCACACCATTTTTTCGTAATCTCCCTCTAAATCTTTGAGAAAATCAGTAGGTGCATCATATTTACTACCACTGATATAGTTTCTAGCTATATTTTCTCCAGACAACTTACCCAGTACCACTGTTTCGATCAGCGAGTTACCTCCTAGCCTATTGGCTCCGTGGAGTCCACTAGTAGCTTCACCTACTGCATATAATCCTTCGATATTAGTAGCTCCCGTTTCAAAATTCACTTCTACTCCACCCATAGAGTAATGACTGGTAGGTGAAACCTCCATAGGTTCTTTACTGATATCTATTCCCAGCTCTTTGAACCGATCATACATTTTAGGAAGACGTGATTTGATAAATTCTTCATCCTTATGGGAAATATCCAAGTAGACTCCATTATTTTCAGTACCATTTCCATTAAATATTTCCTTTGCTATAGCGCGCGCTACTTCATCACGGGCATCCAGCTCTTTCATCTCCGGGGAATATTCAGTCATGAATCTATCTTTATGCCTATTTAATAAATGTCCACCTTCTCCTCTTACAGCCTCAGTGACAAGTTTGCCTAAATAATCCTCAGGCTTAACCATACCCGTAGGGTGAAACTGGACCATCTCCATATCCATTAATCTGGCCCCTGCTTCATAAGCTAGGTAAATAGTATCTCCAATATTTTCATCCTTTCTGGCCGATGACCTATTATATATAGACGCATATCCTCCAGCTGCCAATACCACATACGGAGATTTATAGAAAATCACTTCCTTATTTTTTTTATTTAGTCCCAGCGCACCTAACACCTTACCTTCTTTCTTAACTATTTGAAATATATAAATTCCATCATGACAAGGTATATCTCTTTTTTTGGCTTGCTCTACTAGTGTATCCAGTATGGCTCGTCCAGTTTTGTCTCCTACGAAACAAGTTCTACGGAATGATTGAGCACCAAAAAATCTTTGATTGATCTTGCCATCCTCTGTTTTATTGAATGGACAGCCCCAATCATCCAGTTCTTTAATAGCGTCGGGAGCATTTTTACAAACCGCCTCTACCGCATTGGGATCATTGATAAAATGCCCCTCCCGGAGTGTATCCGCCGCGTGAATCTCCCAGCGATCTTCCTCATCAAGTGATCCAAGAGAGGCATTGATCCCTCCTGCTGCCATCCATGTATGAGCATCCCCAAATTCACGTTTGGATACTAAAAGTGAAGTTATATTATTTTCTGAAAGGGCTATTGAAGTTCTTATGCCGGCAGCTCCCGCGCCGATAATCAAAACATCAGTTTTGATTTCTTTTGAAATTTTAAATGAAAACATGTATTAGTTTTTTCAGTCTACAAATACTTTATATTATAAAGCAATGTGAACTCTACTTTGTTTTTTCTAACATTTAGAAAAGGTTTTTCTGATAAACAAAAACCATATTTACAGCATTCTTTATTACATGGCATTGAGATTATGCTTATTTTCATAGAATCTTTAAGCTATAAATTTCACTTATATTTCTTTACTGAGAAATTGAGTTAGGTAGACATTTTCTAAAAAACAATTAATGAGTAATCAATTTGACGCAATTATAATAGGAAGCGGTCCTAATGGTCTAGCAGCGGCTATTCATCTACAGCAAAAAGGTTTATCCACTGAAATATACGAACAGGCCCAAGAGGCAGGTGGTGCCACCAGGTCAGCCGAAATCACTTTACCTGGATTCATCCATGATTTAGGATCTGCCATCCATCCACTCTGCATGTCTTCCCCATTTTTTAAACAGCTACCTCTTAACGAGTTTGGCCTCGAGTGGGTGTTCCCAGAAATCCCCTATGCACATCCTTTTGCAGATGGATCTGCCATAGCAGGATATCAGGATATAGAGCAGACAGCTAGGCAACTAGGTAAAGATGGTAATGCGTATTATAACCTTATGAACAAATTGGTTGAAGACTGGCCACTTTTAGAAGGCACAGTATTAAACCCGTTTCAAATTCCCAGTAATCCTATTAAACTAGCTTCATTTGGATTAAAAGCGCTGATGCCGGCAAAGGCATTTTCAAAATTATACTTTAAAGACGAAAAGACCCGTGCTTATTTCTATGGGTCAGCAGCTCATTCTACTTTGCCACTTACCAATCTAGCTTCTACATCCTTTGGCTTAGTTTTAGGGGTAATCGGACATAAATATGGCTGGCCATTTCCTAGGGGTGGGGCAAAAAGTATCCCTGAAAGCTTAATAGCCTATTACAAATCCATCGGTGGTAAAATTCATTTAAATAGAAATATTTCCCACATGGAAGATTTACCTAAAGCAAAAGCGTATTTATTTGACCTCACTCCTAAACAGATTTTAAAGATCGGAGGTACTAAATTTGAGGAAAATTATAGAAACAGGATGGGTAATTACCGTTATGGATTGGGAATATTCAAGATGGATTTTGCACTGGATGGACCCATTCCTTTTACAAATGAACTGTGCAGGAAAGCTGGAACTATTCATCTTGGCTATAGTACGAAAGAAATGGAATCCAGTGTTAATAATGCCTTCAATAACCTCATCTCCCCACGGCCATATGTAATTTTAGCTCAAAACTCGGTTTTTGACTCTAGCAGAGCACCAAAAGGAAAACATACTGCATGGGCTTACTGTCATGTGCCAAACGGAAGTGAAACTGACATGTCTACTTATATTGAAAACCAGATAGAAAAGGCTGCGCCAGGCTTCCGGGATTTGATTCTGACTAAAACTACCCATACTACTAGTCAGATGGAAGCATTTGATCCAAATTTAGTGGGCGGTGATGTGAATGGAGGTATCCAAGATATTCGTCAGCTCTTTACTAGGCCTATAGCCAAATGGTCACCTTATAACACTTCCAATAAAAGTATATATATATGTTCAGCATCTACGCCTCCTGGCGGAGGGGTTCATGGTATGGGTGGATTTAATGCTGCTGAAAAGGTTCTTACAGATCATTTTCGATAATTATAAAGATAGAACCTATAAAAAGATGATCAATCTCATCATAACAAACTTTAAAAGGCGTATTAATATCTTTTTAAGGGACTGATTTTTGCACTAAATTTATATTCTTTATATTATGAATGAATCTCAATTAAAATTTATGCAGATGGCCATAGATCTTTCCAGAAAAGGGATGGAAGATGGAAAGGGTGGACCATTCGGTTGTGTTATTGTAAAAGACGGTATTGTAATAGGGAAAGGTAATAATAGTGTCCTGTCCCAAAATGATCCTACAGCACACGCAGAAGTAGTAGCTATTCGAGATGCATGTAAGAATCTCGGTCATTTTCAATTAGACGGATGTGAGGTATATACCTCCTGCGAACCATGCCCGATGTGTTTGGGAGCTATTTATTGGGCCAGGCCAAGCAAGATATTTTTTGCCAATGACAAAACAGATGCTGCTTTAGCTGGTTTTGATGATGAATTCATCTATCAGGAACTGGATACTACCCCCGCGGAACGGCGCATTCCTATGATTAAAATGCCGAACAGCGAAGCAGTAAAAGTATTTGAAGAGTGGATAAGAAAAGAAAATAAAAAAGTTTATTAATTAAAAATATGACAATTATGAAAAAATTAATTTTAAGTGTCTTTGTTTCTGTTATCATGCTGGCTTGTACCACTCCAAAATCTGAAGAAGATAGATTTGTGTATGAGGAAGACAGGATAGTAGATAGAGAAACAGGAGATGAATATAGACTTGAAGATGAATCCACCTATACCGTAATTCATCCAGATGGTGAACAGGAAGTGGTGACCAGGGAAGAGGCTCCCTTTTACGGTACAGAAGAATTGGATGAGTATATGAGGCAGTATGGTGACAGATTAGCTCAACGAAAAGAAGCAGCTATGCTGGAATACAAAAACCAAATCAAAGCTACCCGGGCAGAACGATATTCCCAATACTCTGATGATGAGCTTTTAGCCAGATTTAATCAACTACATCGAGATAATGCTCCATATGAAGAGCAAATGGATGTAATGGCTGAACTAGTAGAACGAGATGTAGTAGGTGAAGACGAGGCTCCTGGATTGCTAGAGGTAGATGCAAGGGAAATAAATTTTGATATCGAATTTGATCCCTCTGAAACCGCTCCTACCTATCCCAATTAAAAAATTACAACTAATAAAAAGTATGGACTTGAAATATCTCTTATCAACTGAGCACAGTCCACTGCCCGTAAAAAGAAGTAAAGACTTCAGTTTTATTAGTTAAGCAAATATGTAGAAATAGCCCCTGAATCATAGAAGATTCGACTAGGATTTATGGATTATCAGTTTGGTCTTTAGGTACTTTCCTAAACAGCTATAATACCTATAAATTTTTCTCTATGATCAGTATATAAATAAAAAAGAGACCGTTTAAATTGCGGTCTCTTTTTTATTATTTCCTTCCTCCCATTTTTGGATTTAATGCCTTGAGAGCATTCTGGGCGCCTCCCATTTTATTCATTTGTTTCATCATCTTACGCATGTCACCGAACTGCTTCATCAGATTGTTTACTTCCTGAATTGATCTTCCGCTACCAGTGGCAAGACGTTTCCTTCTACTCCCGTCTATTACATCAGGATTTTCCCTTTCCAGTGGAGTCATACTTCTTATGATCGCTTCTATTGGCTTAAAAGATTCATCATCTATATCAATGCCCTTCATAGCCTTGCCCATACCTGGTATCATTCCCATCAAATCCTTTAGGTTACCCATCTTTTTGATCTGCTCTAGCTGAGAAAGAAAATCTTCAAAGTTAAACTGGTTTTTCCTGATTTTGGCATTGATCCTTTTGGCTTCATCCTCATCGAAGGTCTGCTGGGCTCTTTCTACCAATGAGATTACATCTCCCATCCCCAAAATCCTCTGGGCCATACGGTCTGGATAGAAAACATCAAGGTTTTCCATCTTTTCTCCCGTAGAGATGAATTTTATAGGTTTATTGACTACATGACGGATTGAAATGGCAGCTCCACCTCTGGTATCACCATCTAACTTGGTAAGCACTACGCCATCGAAGTTTAATCGCTCATCAAAGGTCTTGGCAGTATTTACAGCATCTTGCCCAGTCATGGAATCTACCACAAAGAGGGTTTCAGAAGGGTTTAATTTCTGCTTAAGTTCAGCGATCTCATTCATCATCTGCTCATCTACGGCAAGACGACCAGCTGTATCCACTATGACTGTTTTCTTTCCTGTTTTTTTAGCATACTCTATAGCTCTTTCTGCTATCTGTAGAGCATTTTTATTCTCTGGCTCCGCATATACTTCCACCCCTATTTGCTCACCAAGCACTTTAAGTTGGTCGATAGCTGCAGGTCTGTAGATATCACAAGCTACTAAAAGCACTTGTCTTCCCTGCTTTTTAAGATAAGTAGCTAATTTCCCGGAAAAAGTAGTCTTACCAGATCCTTGAAGACCTGAAATTAATATGACAGAAGGATCTCCCTTTATATTGATATCCTCCTTAGATCCACCCATCAGAGCGGTCAATTCTTCTTGCGTGATTTTAACCAAAAGTTGACCCGGAGATACCGAAATCAAAACATCCCGGCCTAGGGCTTTCTCTCTGATAGAATCGGTTACTTCCTTGGCTACTTTATAATTAACATCCGCATCGATCAAGGCTCTTCTGATTTCTTTCACCGTGGAAGCCACGTTGATTTCAGTAATGGTACCTGTCCCTTTGAGGGTTTTAAAAGCTTTATCTAATTTATAACTAAGATTATCGAACATGCCTGTATATCTATTTTACTGACAAAAATAAAAATATATCTTCATATAGGACTATATATGCTGGAAATTTATGGTTTTTCTATTTTAAAAGGATGAATCAGGGACGTCAGATGGACTATGAGTGATAAGTATATAGTTAAATATAAGAAGTTAAAGCGTTTCATTATTTTTCAACCATGGACATTTTTATCGACTTGATACTTACTACTAAAATCTTGATACTTAACATTAAACTGATGGTTGTAAAATTGTATCATACCTACATTATAGGGTGTCTATAAAAAAATGGCCATCCCCCATTAAAGGACAGCCATTATAAAAAATAACCCGAAAGAATTAACCTAAAGCCTTACCTAATTTTTTGAATGATATTCTTGATTTGCAATATTAATGGTGACTTTTTTATTGCTGCTATTTGCTATTTGCCATTCCTGTGTGGTATGTCCACCCCAATAATCTAATTTTATATGTATGGTACCGTTTTCTAAAATCCATGTACCCTCGTAGTCTGACGTAATGATAGGAGGAGTTCCGCACCAGCCTGAATTTTGCCTTGCTATCAAAGTGCCGTTAGCATTAAAAATATACCCATAAGTATTTTTTTCTAACTTCTTTACTTTCGTCATACTGATACCGGATTCTGTCCACTGGATATCGGACCATGTTCCAATTAGCTCATGGTCGTATACAACTTCATTTTGGCTGAACTCCATACATCCAACAGCGAAAAGAGCAACTACTATTATTGTAAAAATTGATTTCATATATGGTCCTGTTTTTGATTATTTACTAGACGTGACTTTGGCAAAAGACGTCTCAGCATTTGAAAAAAAATTTTGATACCGAGATCATATTTTATACTTTTATGAACCTAAAAGTTTTAATTTTCATATCATCAATAAATATTAACCATTAAACACAAAAAAATCCATGAATAATTTCTTTAAAGCATTAATAGCAGGATGGGGAGCCAGCCGCCTAGGTGGAGGCTGTCTTGGTACGGTAGTAGTATTTGTAATCATCTGGTGGCTATTAGGACAATGCAGTTAATTTTTAAATCCCTACATAAAAAATTGATTTCTAATCTTACCTTACAATTCGGGGGATTCATAAACGAATCCTCCGAAATAATCGTCCACAATAAAAAAACACAAAACCAAGAATGTAAAAAGCATCAAAATCCTAAATAGAGGAAAAGCGTATATTTTTCAGATAATTATCCTACAATTTTTCATTGTCCATTTTTTTAATCAATTTTATGCGAGATTTATTTTTAAATATGCAATAATTAGCTTATTCTAGTGTTAAATCTTAAAATAAGTCTCTAAACCAACTTATACTAATTATGAGAATGAATTACCTCCTACTATTTATTGCCTGTTTCTATGTATCGGTATCGAGTTTTGCACAAACTCCCGGACAAGAAGAAGGCAGTTTAAACAGCGGTACCATTTCTAGCCAGTTTGATTACCTTCATTCCGTGTCAAACAATTTCCAGGAATATAAAGTCGTCAAAAAAACTAATTTGGATAAAATCCAAAAAAACATTACTGATTCATTGAATGTTTACAAAAATCAAATCAGTGAGATCAAACAGGAACTTGCAGCTCAGAAAGGTCAAATTGACCAATTTGAAAGCCGTATAGCTACAGCTGAAACTGAAAAGGAAGCTGCTTTGGCAGAAAAAGATAATTTTGCAGTTTTTGGAATGCCTATCCATAAGAATAGTTATAGCAATATGATGTGGGGCATAGTGATCTTTCTAGGTCTGGCGTTACTCTTCTTTTTATATCAATTTAAGAAAAGTCATAAAGTAACTTCAGAAACCCTCCGCACATTAGAAGAAACCAGAGAAGAATTTGACCAGCACCGTAAGAACACGCTGGAAAGAGAGCGTAAACTCAACAGACAATTAGTAGATGAGATGAATAAACGTCAGGTACGTGTAAAATAATAATCACTAAAGCACAGATTTACAATCTGTGCTTTATTTTTAAACACAATGCTAAAATAGTTTGCCCCCATATTTACCCTAATTTGGTTGTTTACTGTAAATTCATTGTTGGATATACTTTTTAATTTTTAATTTGCACTTTATTTAAATAGAATTAAACTAACAGTGCATGCATATTGACTTCCGAAGAGATATCCTACCTCATCTTATTGGGATTGTATCTTTTTATTTAATCGTAACAGTATATTTTTCTCCCATAGTATTTGATGGTAAGATGATGTTTCAAAACGACATCTTGCAATGGGAAGGGTCTGCTAGAGAAGTCCTAGATCACCGCGAAGCTACGGGAGAAGAGCCTCTTTGGACTAACCGTATGTTTGGAGGGATGCCTGCCTACCTAGTCAGTACAGAATTTCCTGGAGACATTACTAATGTTCTTACGAAGGTTCTGACTCTAGGTCTGCCCCACCCTATTAATTCCCTTTTCTTTGGCATGGTAGGTATGTATATACTTTTGCTCAGTTTTAAAATTCGTACAGCTATAGCAGTAGCCGGAGCTTGGGCCTTTGCATTTAATACTTTCCATATCATCAGTTTGGAGGCCGGTCACAACGCTAAAATTTGGTCAATTTGTCTCATCCCATTAATAATAGCAGGAATACATCTAGTATTTACGAGACGAGTTCTTATTGGTGTCGCAGTATTTGCTCTGGCGCTGATGCTGCAGCTAAAATATAATCACCTTCAGATTACATACTATACCTTATTAATAGTAGTCATTTATGGTATAGGACAGCTCATTGGCTTTGCCAAAAACCAACAGTTACCTGCATTTGGAAAGGCTGTGGGAATATTGATCCTTGGGGCATTATTGGCTATAGGTGCTAACGCTGGACGATTATATACAATTTATGAATATGGTAATCATTCTATCAGAGGAGCGGCTACCCTAAGTGGCGATGATAGAGCAAGTGATGGGTTGGGCAAAGATTATGCATTTCATTGGTCTCAAGGTAAATTGGAAACCCTTACATTCCTCATTCCCAATTTCTATGGGGGTGGATCTAGAGAGGATTTAGGAGAAAATTCCAGTTCAGAAGAAGCGCTTAGACAAAATGGTGTCCCAGCTTCCCAAATACGAGAATTTACAAGAAATGCACCTACCTATTGGGGAGATCAGCCCGGTACAGGAGGGCCGATATATGGAGGAGCTATCATGGTTTTCCTATTTATCTTAGGTTTAATATTTGCCCCGGCTAGATATAGAGTCATCTTCCTCGGAATCACTATTTTATCGTTTATGCTTGCTTGGGGCAGTAATCTTGCCTGGTTTAATTATACTGTGTTTGATTATCTTCCAGGGTATAATAAATTCAGAGCGGTATCTATGGCTCTTAGTATGGCCCTGTTCAGTATACCGGTATTGGGATGTCTAGGTTTGGAAACTCTGCTGCTGAATACACGAAATCCAAAAATAGAAAAATCATTGGGCATAGCATTTGGCATCGCTGGAGGATTGGCACTGATATTTGCAGTATTCCCTGGACTGTTTGGCTTTAGGGCCCCTGTAGATGAGCAGTTACCAGATTTCCTTCGAGATGCATTGCGCACAGACAGAAAGAATATGCTGAGAGCTGATGCATGGAGGACTTTTATTCTGATAGGGTTGAGTGCCGGACTTATCTATGCCTATTTAAAAAATAAGATTCTAGCTCAATATGCCGCCATTGGAATAGCTGTTTTGGTGCTCTTCGATGTCTGGATGATAAATAAAAGATACCTGGATAATGACAGCTTTGTAATGAATCCAAGTGCACAGTTCTTTGCTCCTACTCCCGCAGATCAAAGAATAATGGAAGACGAAGGATATTATAGGGTTTTGAACTTAGAAAATCCATTTAATGAAGCCAGAACAAGTTATAGGTTTAACAGTGTAGGTGGCTACCATGGTGCTAAAATGAGAAGGTACCAAGATCTGATTGAAAGAGTATTGTCAGGAGAAATTTCCCGCTTTATCAGTAGGGCTCAGGAAGGTGAGTTTGACTTTACTGATTTAAATGGTCTAAATATGTTGAATACCAAATACTTCTATATAGGTACATCAGAAAATCAGGTATTTAGAAATGATTATGCTATGGGGGAAGGATGGTTTCCAGAAAACATAGTTTCGGTCAGCAATAATAATGAGGAAATTGCCCAGATAAACAGCGCTAATATAAGCAATACAGCCATTTTAAATACATCAGAATATGGCGAAGCATCTACTGGAATAGGCGAAGTGAGACTGCAAAGCTACCAACCTAATGCCCTTTCATATACAGTGAACGCTAGTCAAGGGGGGTTAGCAGTATTTTCTGAAATATACTATCCAAAGGGATGGAAAGCCTCTATTAATGGAGCAGATGCGGAAATCCTTCGGGTAAATTATTTATTAAGAGGCCTTATGGTACCTGGAGGTACATCAGAAATAACATTCAGTTTCGAACCTGATGGGTATTATACCACTAAAACACTGATGATTATTTTACAATATATTATTGTTTTACTATTGATAGCTGGTGTGGTATTATATATAAAGAATGCGAAGGATGGTAGAGAAGGATAAAATAGTCACTTACTATGACCAGTTTGTTACAGAACAGGAAAAAAGGGGCGTCAATACCAGACATCTACATATAATTGATAAACTGGTAAAAGCAGGATTGAAAAGCCACCATCATGTACTAGAGGTCGGATGCGGTATAGGCACAGTAAGCCAACTTATAGCTAAAAAAACAAAAAAGGGTTCTGTACTAGCTGTGGATATAAGTCCAGAAAGCATAGGAAAAGCAAAATTACTTTGGGGAAACCACAACAATCTATCCTTTAAAGTTTCTGACATGAGAGACTTTAATGGAGAAGGGCAAAAATTTGATTTTATTGTTTTTCCTGATGTATTGGAACATATCCCAGTTGATCAGCATTTCGAGT
>DATHVH010000358.1:0-3081 GCA_035461405.1 Anditalea sp. | reverse complement strand
ATCTATATTTGTTTTAGATGAAATTATAATTTATAAAAGATGAAAACTAATAACTGGGTATTTACCGGCTTAAAAATTGTTTCCTGGATCATTTTTATTGGCTGATGTATTGAAGCAGGAGGGTTAATTGTTAATTTCATTTTCAGCCTGTACAACCCGGAGATTATCCATAATCTATATCAAAGGTTAGATCTCAGCGAGATGTATGAGAGAAGTAGTTTAGCTTTTTTTGGAATGTATAGTTTTATCATGGCCATCGCCATTCTAAAAGCTATACTCTTTTACATCGTAATTGTGCTGGTCACTAAAATTGATCTGTCAAAACCATTCAGCCAATTCGTTTCAAAACAGATCTATAAAATAAGCTATTACACTCTATCTATTGGACTCCTTAGCTATATTGCAAGACAAATAGCAGAATATTTAGAACGAGATGGATTTGTTTTAGATCAACTCAACCAGTTTTGGACAGATAGCCAGGCATTTATTTTAATGGCTGCCGTAGTTTATGTTATAGCAACTATTTTTTCAACAGGAGTTGAATATCAGAACGAACTGGAAGAAACCGTATAAATTATGGCAATCATAGTAAATCTTGACGTAATGATGGCAAAGCGAAAAATGTCACTTAATGAGCTTTCTGAAACAGTTGACATAACTCTTGCAAACCTTTCAAAACTTAAAACAGGAAAAGTAAAAGCCATCAGGTTTAGTACACTCGAAGCTGTTTGTAAAGCATTGGATTGTCAACCCGGTGATTTATTGGAGTATTCAAATGAGGATGGATAATAAAAAAATTACTGAACGAGCACACAACAATCTTGATATATCATAAACTGAAATTAAAAATGAAAGGAATTATCTTTATTTTATTAATGTTATCTGCTTCTTATTCTTACTCGCAAAGTCCAATGGATCTCTTTAATGCAGGACTGGGAATTTCCCAAAATTCAAATCAAGATAAATTAGAAAAGCGCTGGTTCTCCAATTTGGAGGTGGAGTTTGGTATTAACAACGAGGTAAAATATGACTACTCGCATCATACTAATGGAAGACTTATGGGAAGAAGCAGTGCGGAGTTGGAAAATAAAGCCACTTATGGGATCCTATATAGTATCAACTATCCGGTCTTTAATAAGTTCACCGTGGGTGCTGTTGGAGGTTTCCAACACCAGGTACAACAAAGTATTTCAGCATTAAAATTAGGAGGGATAATTAGATATCACTTTGTTAATTATGAGAGTGTAAATATCAATTTAATGACCGCCTACAATATGGCATTGAGTAATAATATTGCCAGCCAGATGGCCAATGTTAGACTTGGACTTCAATTTCCTGTAAAGAGAACCGAGAATCTTAATATAAATATGAATATTTTCGGGGATTTCAATGATTACATTTTTAATGAGCCAATACTTAATGAACCAACCGAACGTCCCAACGGTATCCTGTTCAGATCCTTTGGTATAAGTTTGGGCATCCAGTTTTAAATTTTAATAATGAGCAGGAAATGTAATAATATGGGGGAATCCTGTGGTTAGTAGACTTTATCAAATGAGTATTCACTATAACTTTTTATAATCTACCAGTAACCTTTTAATATCCTTATTGTTACCATATAAAACCATGATATCCCCATGGTACAATTTGGATTTGGCAGATGCCACTCCTTGAACGTTGGAAATCTTTTTTAAGGATCCAATCTGGTTTTTCTCTGTTGTGATCTTTATTGTTGTAAGGACTATAATATTGTAATTCCTTTTTAAACCAATATCTTCCAGGGTTCTCCCATCATATTCCTTCGGGATCTCGGTTTCCACAATACTGTATTCCCCTGTTATTTCAAAAGAGTCCACTACCCCTTCCAGGTTTAATTTTTTAGACCAGCGCTCAGCTGTTTCCTCTTCGGGGTGAATGATCTCGTCTACACCCATGGCCTCAAGAACCATCTCCTGCAATGGTGACACCGCCCGGCTAATAAGACGTTTTACGTGAAGTTGTTTCATAAGTGCCGTGGCCATAATATTAGCTCCTTTATCTTCCCCTATTCCTACAATAACAATATCTGTATCTTTAAGTGGTAGATTAGAAACCGCATTATAGTCTGTTGCATCCAGGTTAATGGCGTGAGTGATCTTTTCTTTCAAACTTTCAACCTTGTTCATATTATTATCTACGCCTATAACCTCATTTCCCATGGCTGTGAGTTTCTCTGCCAGAGAAGCTCCAAAATTTCCTAAACCTATAATCACATATTTCATAATATTCTTTTTAGTTAATGAGAATTTCTTCTGTTGGATAGCGGTAATTTAAGTGCTTTACGTTTCTCAGGATTGCTATTAATAACGTAAGCATAGTTACCCTGCCAATGAACATAGTTGCGATAATCACCAATTTTGAGGAAGTGCTAAGACTTGAGGTGATCCCCACGCTTAATCCTACAGTACTATACGCAGAAAAGGCTTCGAAAGCTATGGGTAATAGGTCCTTTTCACTATCAAATGAGGCTATTAGAAAAATGGCAGTTCCAATTACCATTAATGACAGAGCAATAATAGCAAAAGCCCGTCTTACAGAAATTTCAGCAATTTCTCTTTTAAATACTTCAATGCGATCCTTACCACGGGCAAGGCTCATAAAATTTACCGTTGCTATGGCAAATGTGCTTGTTTTGATCCCTCCACCTGTAGAGCCAGGGGAAGCCCCAATCCACATCAGTAGAAATACCACCATGATTGTAGAAAATTGTAGGGAAGAGGTGTCTACAGAATTAAACCCTGCGGTTCTTGGAGTTGCTGCCCCGAAGAATGCCGTGACGACTTTACCAAATTCACTGTGTTCTGCCAGTGTATTGTTGTATTCAAAAGCGTAAAATAATACCGTGCCGGCAGTTAATAAAACCGTAGAGGTAACCAATACGATCCTGGAATTAAGATTAAGTATCCAGGGCATATACACAAGATCTTTGGAAGACCTAATGGAACTGAACTTTCTAATTATTAAGTAGCGTAAATACTTGTAAATGTTAAGAATTATTGGAAATCCTATACCTCCCAAAATGAACAAGGCTGCAATGACAAG
>DATHVH010000357.1:0-40024 GCA_035461405.1 Anditalea sp. | reverse complement strand
CTCATCACCAAATTTGTGTCTAACACCTTGAGATGTTTTACCATCTAGCAGAGTCATCAACTTATTGATCATTTTAGCTCTAACACCCAATAGGTCTTTAGCATAAATCCCCTTAAGTCTTTCTACCTCAGCTTTAGACTTAGCTCTAAGATCTTTATCTTTCTTAGGTCTGCTGAATAGCTTGGTTTCGATAACTACACCGTTTAGAGATGGAGAAGCTTTCAATGAAGCATCTTTCACATCACCTGCTTTGTCACCGAAGATCGCTCTCAATAGCTTTTCTTCAGGAGTAGGATCAGTTTCACCTTTTGGCGTAATCTTACCGATGATGATATCTCCTTCTTTCAGTTCAGCACCTATACGGATGATACCGTTTTCGTCAAGATGCTTTACAGCTTCTTCAGAAACGTTTGGAATCTCAGAAGTCAATTCTTCTTCACCACGCTTAGTATCTCTTACTTCTAGCTGGAATTCCTCTACGTGAATAGAAGTGAAGACATCTTCTCTTACTACTCTTTCAGAAATTACAATTGCATCCTCGAAGTTATATCCTTGCCAAGGCATGTAAGCTACCATTAGGTTTTTACCCAATGCAAGTTCACCGTTATTAGTAGAATATCCTTCTACTAATACCTGTCCTTTAGTCACACTCTGTCCTTTCAGTACCAGAGGTGTAAGGTTTATAGTGGTATCCTGATTAGTTCTTCTGAACTTGATCAGGTCATAAGTTTTATATTCATCACTGAAGTTAACCAGTAGCTCATCAGATGAAAGATCGTATTTGATTACGATTTTCTTAGCATCTACATAATCTACTATACCATCGGCTTCAGCTATGATCAATGATCTAGAGTCAACAGCAGCTTTACCTTCTAAGCCAGTACCTACAATAGGTGCTTCAGCTTTAAGAAGAGGAACTGCCTGGCGCTGCATGTTAGATCCCATCAATGCACGGTTAGCATCATCATGCTCCAAGAAAGGAATCAATGAAGCGGCTACAGATACAATTTGGTTAGGAGCTACATCCATGTAGCTAATCTCTTTAGGCTCCAACACTGGGAAGTCACCCTCGAATCTAGCTTTAACTCTCTCATTGATAAATGTTCCATTATCATCTAATGGAGCATTTGCCTGAGCGATATTATTATCATCTTCTTCTTCAGCAGTAAGGTATACGATATCTTCGCCCACCATATTTACTTTTCCATCAGCTACTTTTCTATATGGTGTTTCAAGGAATCCCATAGAATTCACTTTCGCATGAACACATAGAGAAGAAATAAGACCGATATTTGGTCCCTCTGGAGTTTCAATGGTACAAAGACGACCGTAGTGAGTGTAGTGAACATCTCTTACTTCGAAACCTGCTCTTTCTCTTGACAGACCACCTGGCCCTAAAGCTGATAGTCTTCTTTTGTGGGTCAGCTCCGCTAGCGGGTTGGTCTGATCCATAAATTGAGAAAGTTGGTTGGTACCAAAGAATGAGTTAATCACAGACGAAAGCGTTCTAGCGTTGATCAAATCAACTGGCTTGAAATCTTCGTTATCACGTACGTTCATTCTTTCACGGATAGTTCTGGCCATACGGGCTAGACCTACACCGAACTGAGAATATAACTGCTCCCCTACTGTTCTTACTCTTCTATTGCTCAAGTGATCAATATCATCGACTACGGCTTTGGAATTAATAAGACCAATAAGGTATTTTACGATATTGATAATATCTTCTGTAGTAAGAACTATCTTATCAGAAGCGATATCAAGACCTAATTTTTTATTGATTCTATATCTACCTACTTCACCTAGATCATAACGTTTGTCTGAGAAGAACAATCCGTGGATTACTTCTCTTGCAGTCGCCTCATCAGGAGCTTCAGTATTTCTCAATTGCCTATAGATAACTTCTACCGCCTCTTTTTCAGAGTTAGAGTTATCTTTTTGCAATGTGTTATATATAATAGAGTAATCGGCTACGTTTACATCTTCTCTGTGAAGGATGATGCTTTTGGAGCCTGATTCTAAGATAAGATCGATGTCTTCGTCAGTAAGAATAGAATCTCTCTCCAACAAAACCTCATTTCTATCTATAGATACTACCTCGCCAGTATCTTCATCCACAAAATCTTCCACCCATGTTCTTAAAACACGCGCAGCTAGCTTTCTGCCACTTACTTTCTTCAGGGCTGCTTTAGTAGAAGGTACTTCTTCAGAAAGGCCGAATAAGTCCAGTATCTGTTTATCAGAACCGTAACCTATAGCCCTAAGCAAAGTGGTAACAGGGAATTTTTTCTTACGGTCAATGTAAGCATACATCACATTATTGATGTCAGTAGCAAATTCTATCCAAGATCCTTTAAAAGGGATGATTCTAGCTGAATATAATTTGGTACCATTGGTATGTTTACTTTGAGCAAAGAATACACCCGGAGACCTGTGTAATTGCGAAACAATCACACGCTCTGCACCATTGATCACAAAGGAGCCCTTTTCGGTCATGTAAGGAAGATTCCCAAGGAACACTTCCTGCTCAATTGTTTCAAAATCCTCATTATCCTCATCAGAGCATAATAGTCGAAGTTTTGCTTTTAAAGGAACAGAATAAGTTAGCCCTCTGTCGATACTTTCAGAAACATTGTATTTTGGAGGATCTACCGCGTAGTCAATGAATTCAAGGGTGAAGTTTTCTCTGGAATCACTAATTGGGAAATTTTCAGAGAATACCTTGAAAAGACCATCCTGTCTTCGTCTTTCTGCAGGAGTATCCAGCTGGAAGAAATCTTTAAAAGATTGAAGCTGGATATCTAGGAAATCCGGATAGTCTTTGACTACCTTAATAGATGAGAAACTTTTCCTTTCGGTTTGATTCTGGATAGCCAAGGCAGTATATGTTTATAGTGATAATAAATAACTAAATACGACAATTGTCGCTTAGAATAGTGCAATTATTAAACTGCGCACAAACAGGAAAAGACCTGACTTTTACAGTCAGGTCTATTTTCATAACCTTTACCTAATGGGAAAGGTTATTCAAATTACTTAAGCTCAACTTCAGCTCCAGCTTCTTCAAGTTGCTTTTTAAGCGCCTCAGCTTCGTCCTTAGAAACACCTTCTTTAACAGCTTTAGGTGCGCTATCTACTACTTCTTTAGCCTCTTTAAGACCAAGACCAGTTAATTCTTTAACAAGTTTAACTACAGCCAGCTTTGCTCCACCAGCAGCTTTCAAGATTACGTCAAAAGAAGTTTTTTCTTCTTCAGCAGCATCAGCTCCACCGCCACCAGCTACCATAGTAGGTGCTGCTGCAGCAGGTTCGATACCATACTCATCCTTCAATATAGTGGCTAACTCACTAACCTCTTTAACAGTTAAATTTACTAACTGCTCAGCGAATGCTTTAAGATCTGCCATTGTATTATTATTTTAATTGATTGTTTTTAAAACTAATTGAATTATTTTTATTAAGATTCTCTTTCGGAAAGAGTTTTAACTAGGCCTGCAATTGTATTCTGACCATATTGAAGGGCAGAAACAACATTCTTAGCAGGAGAAAGAAGTAAACCGATAACGTCTCCGACAAGTTCCTCTTTAGACTTAAGTGTAGAAAGTATTTCCAGGTTTTTTTCACCTACAAATAAATCTGAATCTAATGAAGCACCTTTGAAAACTGGTCTTGTTTCTTTTTTACCTAATTTCTTTCTGAAGTCGAGTATTACTTTAGCAGGAAGATTAGCTGTCTCAGTAGAGAACATAATTCCTGTAAAGCCTTTTAGTGTCTTTTCAGAGAAATCTGCATAGTCGGTATCAAGGTTTTCCAACGCCTTAGCTACAAGGGTGTTTTTATATACCTTATACTCGATGCCTTTCTCAAAACACATTCTTCTGAAAGCATTTACCTGAGCAACGCTGAAACCGGATGCATCCGTGATATAGAAATGCGGAGTTTCTTTTAACTTCTCGGTAAGACTTTCGATTACTACTTGTTTTTCCTCTCTAGTCATAATTATATACCTTGAATACTCCCTTTATCGATTGCAATTCCAGGAGACATTGTGCTAGACAAATGTATACTCTTGAAATACGTTCCTTTAGAAGACGCAGGCTTTAACTTAGATATAGTAGAGATTAGTTCCTGTACATTGGCCTGAATTTGCTCAGGTCCGAAAGAAACTTTACCCACGCTAGCGTGAATGATCCCAAACTTATCTACTTTAAAGTCTATCTTACCAGCCTTAACCTCTCTTACAGCCTTAGCTACATCAAGGGTTACCGTACCGGATTTAGGGTTAGGCATCAAACCTCTAGGGCCCAACACTCTACCTAATCTACCGACTTTTGCCATTACGTTAGGCATGGTGATAATGACATCAATGTCAGTCCAACCGCCTTCGATTTTAGCAATATAATCGTCTAATCCAACATAGTCTGCTCCAGCTTCTTTAGCTTCCTCTTCCTTTTCAGGAGTACAAAGTACAAGGACTTTAATGTCCTTACCTGTACCGTGAGGTAAAGCTACGACTCCTCTAACCATTTGATCTGCCTTACGTGGATCCACGCCCAAACGAACGTCTACATCAACGGAAGAGTCAAACTTAGTCAAAGTGATTTCTTTCACAATTGAAGAAGCCTCAGCCAGGGAGTACTGTTGGCTTGCGTCGTATTTTGAAAGAGCTTCTTTTTGCTTTTTTGTTAACTTAGCCATTTTTATTTATTTATTCCTCCCAAGGAGCTTTTCCTGAAACTGTGATTCCCATACTTCTGGCGGTTCCTGCGATCATTTTCATCGCTGAATCCATTTTAAAAGCATTTAAGTCAGGCATTTTCACCTCGGCAATTTCTTTTACTTGATCCCAGGTAACTGAGCCCACTTTCTTTCTGTTTGGTTCAGATGAACCACTTTTGATCTTAGCCGCCTCAATCAGCATATTAGCTGCAGGAGGAGTTTTAATGACAAAGTCAAAAGACTTATCAGAGTAAATCGTGATAAGAACAGGAACAACGGTACCCATTTTTTCCTGAGTTCTAGCATTGAATTGCTTACAGAACTCCATGATGTTCAGACCCTTGGAACCAAGGGCCGGACCTACCGGAGGAGATGGATTTGCCTGGCCACCTTTAACCTGTAATTTCAGATAACCAGTAATTTCCTTAGCCATTTCCTAGTCTTGTTTTTCTACTTGCATAAAATTTAATTCGACAGGTGTATTACGACCGAAGATCTTGACCATAACATTCAATTTCTTCTTGTCTTCAAACACCTCTTCTATTGTTCCCGAGAAACCACTGAAAGGACCATCCATTACTTTTATGGTCTCCCCAACTATATATGGAGTATCAGTTTTCTCTGCAAACTCATCAATCTCCTCAACACGACCTAAGATCCTGTTGATTTCAGACTGACGTAATGGCTCAGGGGTTTTGGAAGCCCCCCCTTGGTTTGACCCTAAGAAACCGATTACACCCGGGATACTCGTAATTACGTGATTAGCCTCACCATTTGATAGATCCGCATTGACCAAAACATATCCTGGAAAGAAGTTTCTTTCCCTTACACGTTTTTTCCCATTGCGCATTTCGTAAACTTTTTCAGAGGGGATCAGAACTTCAGGAATAAATTCCTCTATTTTCTGTCGGGCGATCTCATTGTCTAAATATGTTTTAGCCTTTTTTTCCTGCCCAGCTACCACTCTAAGTACGTACCATTTATGTTCAGCCATTCGTAATTTTGATTCTCAATTAAAATAAATCATAAAACCATGTCATCAGGTTCTCAAAGCTAATATCTATAGCACCTATTACAAGGGCAAATATCAATGAGGCTACAAGAACCAAAACAGCGCTGTTTTGAAGGGAAGAGTAAGCAGGCCATGTGACCTTATTCTTCATCTCATCAATGGATTCAACAACAAAATTCTTTACATTCATGATTGTATAATTTAATGGCACGGGCAGAGAGATTCGAACTCCCATCAACGGTTTTGGAGACCGCTATTCTACCATTGAACTATGCCCGTGTGTATAGGTCTGCCTCCATTGGGACGCAAAACTAGTCAATATTGCTTAAAGAAACAAATGCGACTCCGAATAATTTTCAGAATCGCATTTGATATTTTATATTAAGATTTATCTTAGTCTAAGATTTCAGTAACCTGACCAGCACCTACAGTTCTACCACCCTCACGGATAGCGAAACGTAGACCTTTCTCAAGTGCTACTGCATTAAGAAGATTCACTTCGATAGTAACGTTATCACCTGGCATAACCATTTCTACGTTTTCAGGAAGTGTAATCTCTCCAGTAACGTCTGTAGTTCTAAGGTAGAACTGTGGACGGTATCTGTTAAAGAATGGAGTGTGACGTCCACCTTCTTCTTTAGAAAGTACGTAAACTTCAGCCTTGAAGTGAGCATGTGGCTTCACAGATCCAGGCTTACAGATAATCATACCTCTTTTGATTTGAGATTTCTCAATACCTCTAAGAAGTAGACCTACGTTGTCACCTGCTTCACCTCTGTCTAGGATCTTACGGAACATCTCAACACCAGTTACGGTAGATTTAAGACCTTCAGCACCCATACCGATGATGTCAACAGCTTCACCCGAGTTTACTACACCTCTTTCGATTCTACCAGTTGCTACTGTACCACGACCTGTGATAGAGAAAACATCTTCTACTGGCATAAGGAAATCTTTGTCAATTAGACGCTCAGGAAGAGGAATATGCTCATCCACTGCGTTCATAAGTTCCATGATCTGATCTACCCACTTATCGTCGCCATTAAGGCCACCAAGTGCAGAACCAGAAATCACTGGAATGTTGTCTCCGTCGAAGTCATAGAAAGAAAGAAGTTCTCTAACTTCCATTTCTACTAGTTCTAATAATTCCTCGTCGTCTACTAAGTCAACTTTGTTCAAGAAAACTACTAGAGCTGGTACACCTACCTGACGCGCAAGAAGGATGTGCTCTCTAGTTTGAGGCATTGGTCCGTCAGTGGCCGCAACTACAAGAATTGCACCGTCCATCTGAGCAGCACCAGTTACCATGTTCTTCACATAATCCGCGTGACCTGGACAATCTACGTGCGCGTAGTGACGCTTCTCTGTCTGGTACTCTACGTGTGAAGTATTGATAGTGATACCTCTTTCTTTTTCTTCTGGAGCGTTGTCGATAGAAGAGAAATCTCTTAATTCAGAAAGACCCTTTTTAGCCAATACGGTCGTAATGGCAGCTGTCAAGGTAGTCTTACCATGATCTACGTGACCAATCGTACCGATATTAACGTGCGGTTTGGAACGGTCAAAGGTTGCTTTTGCCATGCGTGAAAATCCTCTGTTTAGTTAAAGAAATGATTTAGTTATTTTTTTTATAAAATGCCTCTGAGCCAACGACGGGAATTGAACCCGTGACCTCTTCCTTACCAAGGAAGCACTCTACCCCTGAGCTACGTCGGCTGATAACATTACTTATGCCTATAAACAAGCATAGAGCGGGAGACGAGGCTCGAACCCGCGACCTGCAGCTTGGAAGGCTGCCGCTCTACCAACTGAGCTACTCCCGCTTGTTTGTAATTAATCTGATGCAAAACTAATGAAATTTCTGCAAGAAAGAAATTGTGGGGGAAACAGGATTCGAACCTGTGAAGACATAAGTCAACGGATTTACAGTCCGTCCCAGTTGGCCGCTTTGGTATTCCCCCAATCTGGTAATTCAATAAATTTCAGAGATTGCTCTCTTTTTTGTTCGTCTTAACGGATGGCAAAATTATACCCTTTTCTGAAAGTATCAAAATATTAGGCAAAAAAAACATACATTTTTCTTCTACTCTCGATTAAACTTTTCTTAATCAGTAGTTTAATTTTAATCCTCTAAATTCTGAAGAAAGAATTGCTGATACTTTCTGACAAGCTCATCTTTTTCTATCCGGCCGAGTTCCTTAAGTTTTTCTTCCACCCCCTGCTGATCCATAAATGCAAACAATCCCTGAAATGCTCCTAAGCGTACATAATTGGCTTTATCTTCTGAAGCTAATTTATACAGCTGATCCACAGCATTCTCCATTGTAAGAGCATCTTGCCCAGCCATATACTCTGAGTAGTATCCAAGGAAATAATATAGTTTCTCACCGCTGAATGCATCCAGCCGTGAATTAAACCACTCCACACGATCTATAGGTTCTTCAGCATAATATGAAGCTAGCGCTACTACTATTCTTATATTTTCTTCCTCTTCATATTTACTGGCTACATCCCTACGATCCTGATTATTGCCATTTTCTAAATATGCACTGAGTGCAGCACCTGCCACATAGTAGGATTTGTGATCCATAGACTCTTTAAAAAATATAGCGTATTTATCTGTATCTATAATTGATAATAATTCAATGGCGGAAGCCCTTACAGTGTTTCGCTCATCGTTTTTGGCTAAATTAAAAATTAGATCTTCCAAAACAGTTAGGTCCACCCTTTCTGTCTGCTGCAACTTATCAAGTGCCAATTCTCTAACGGACCAAAATTCATCCTTCAATGCTAATTCATATGATCTTAATAAATCGGAACCAAAATAATGAGTAGTCAAGCTATCCAAAGCTTCATATCTCGCTATACCTGCCTTCGAAATTTCAAATTGTAACATAAATTCCGCCTCATTCCTATAAGTCTGCTTTCTAGCAAGCAGCTCAAAGTCTTCATCAAACATCACGTGATCCACATCCACTTCGTTTTCCAAAGCAAAAAATTGCTGGCCTTCTTTCAGGATAAATTCTCTTTCAAACCTCTTCCCATCAGCATACCACTGTACTTTAAAAGGAAGTTTATATAGCGGATTACTTTCCAGGTCCTGCTTTTGCTCTACTGTCAGCAGAATATTGCGGGGCTGGGTCATATCGAACCTTACATCTAGATCTGGATGCCCAGCATCCAAAAACCATTGATTAAAAAACCAATTTAAATCTTGGCCTGTCACCTTTTCAAAGGCCAGCCTCAAATCATGGACCTCAACAGTACCAAATGCGTGCTTTTCTAAATAATAGTTCAGTGATGCGAAGAAAGCTTCATCACCTATATGTCTTCTTAGCATGTGGAGTATTCTTCCTCCTTTGGCATAAGAGTGGCTGTCAAACATTTCCTCTTTGTCATCATAATAATATCTTATGAGATTCTCCTTTTTCTCTTCTGCCTCAGCAAAGTACTGCTCCATCTCACCTATATGATGGAAATCAGCATCATCTTTACTGTTTTTATATTCCTGCCACAGGTACTCTGAGTAGTTGGCAAACGATTCATTAAGAGGAAGATTGGCCCATGACTCTGTGGTGACATAATCGCCAAACCACTGGTGAAACAATTCATGGGCAATAATACCGTCCCATTCATGGTCTATAGCTTCCCTTTCAGTAAGGTTAAGTGCTTCCATGAATATCGAAGCAGTGGTATTTTCCATAGCGCCTGATACAAAGTCCCTCACCACGATCTGGTCATACTTTGGCCATGGGTATTTAACTCCAAGTTTGTCGGAAAAGAATCCTATCATCTCCGGGGTATTTTTAAATACTATTGCCGCGCCATCTTTGTACTCTTCTTCTACTATATATCTTAAAGGTATATCTTCCCACTGATCCTTCACCACACTAAAATCCCCTACCACTACTGCCGCCAGATAGGGGGCATGAGGTAAATCCATTTTCCAACGGTCTGTTCTGGTGCCATCATCATTTTTGGTTTGCGATACTAATATGCCATTGCTGACAGTTATGTATCTGTCTTCCACTGTCAGCTTTATATCTTGGGTGGTTTTGGCATTGGGCGAATCTATGGTAGGGAACCACTTGGAATTGTTTTCTGTCTCACCCTGAGTCCAGATCTGACGTGGTTTGTCTTCTGTTTCATCTGGATTTATAAAATACAATCCCTTGTCATCCGTGATCGCAGCGCTTCCACCACTTGGACTGGTAGACGGCATGGCAGTATAGCGCATACTTATATTAAGGGTATCGCTGGAAGTATAAGAATGGGGAAGATAGATGTTTACCTTAACACCGTTATAATGGAAATTTAGGGGTTGGCCCTCCTCTCCTTTTAAAGAGATGTCATGGATTTCAAAGTCTTTCGCATCAAGCTCTAACACTCTTTGATCATAGAAATAAGGCTTTAGCACCAGGTCAGCAGTGCCCAGCACAAGCTGGTTGTCATAATCAAACTTGAGATCCAATGAGGTATGGAGCAAATCAAATTTCTTTTCTCTGGTAGCTCTATAGTCTTCTATTTTTCTTTCCCTTTCTTTGATTTGAGATTTGTTAGCTTCTTCCTTAGAAAAATCCCGAAGCACAGGCTCCTCCTCCAATGGCTGATCTTGGACAGCTTGCTCTTGGCTTTTACAGCCACCAATTAATAATATTGCGCCAATTAAAAATCCTAAAGTATTAATACTTATTCTCATATATTTTAAAATTATTAATATCAATATGATTATCCGCAATCTTGTCAGTAATTCAATAACTGCTTTATTTAAGTGCGAATAATCGTTGACAGTCAACGGTCCACTGTCCACTTAAGACAATATTCATGTTTTTACATTTTGCTATTTCCCATGTGGAACAACAGCGTATATGTACAATTTTTAAACTTGACGGCAACATTTTTATTATAGTTTGCTGATCAAATAAACCCAAAAATCGTTTATTTTTTTCTAATAGACAATTTATGAGAAGTTAGATATCTCATACTCTTAGTTGTAGGTAACCAATCCTACTATACTCGGTTATAGTGGACCTAAGGGCTTTAAAGATTTTTTCCCTAATCATACTTTATATATTTTGATATTACTTTATTAATAGAAGAAGTGATATCAGCTACGTACTCAGATATAACTTTTTGTTATTCTTTAAAAGGAAAGTATATTTAACGTTTAAAATTTAAAGAGATGTATTCAGTAGATATAGATAAAAATCAGTATCAGGTCACTAAAGACAAAGATGTTTTTTCCGTAAACGGATCAACTTTAGATTGGGACATCAAGAAAATAGAAGATCGGACTTATCATATTATTAAAGATGGCAAGTCATATAGTTTAGAACTAATTTCTGTAAACTATGAAGAGAAATCTTTGCAGGTGAAACTTGATCATAAGGTTACCACACTCATTATAAAAGACCGATATGATCTTCTTTTAGAAAAACTTGGAATGAATAATACTGCAAGCCATAAAATAATAGATATCAAAGCTCCAATGCCGGGCTTAATATTTGATATTAAGGTCCAAGTGGGTGATCAGGTCAAAAAAGGAGATCCGGTGCTGGTACTTGAAGCTATGAAAATGGAAAACATTTTGAAATCACCGGGTGACGGGGAGGTAAAGGAAATTAAGGTAAAAAAAGGGGCCAGCGTCGAAAAAAATCAGGTTTTGATCCAATTTTAGATAATAGATTTAGTTTTATACCCCGAAGAAATTATCTTTGTCAAGTTTAAAAAGTCCCAAAAATAAATTTTAACCATTTCATTATTCCTTCAAAGTCTATCCAATTATGAAATCGAGCATGATGAAAACATCTAACACAACGATGATTATCTAACATGTGAGATTCCATGTGGCCTTAAAAAATAAAATACAAACACATGAAGTATAAAAGAATCCTGCTCAAACTCAGTGGTGAAGCCTTAATGGGCGATAAAAACTATGGCATTGACTCAAAGAAATTAGAACAATATGCCCAGGAAATAAAAAAAATCACTGATCTGGGAGTAGAGGTTGCCATCGTAATAGGAGGCGGCAATATATTCAGGGGTGTCCAGGCAGAGAACATTGGAATCGACCGGGTACAGGGAGATTATATGGGAATGCTAGCTACACTTATAAATGCCATGGCCTTGCAAAGTGCTTTGGAAGAAAACGGCATGTTTACCCGATTAATGTCCGGTATAAAAATCGAAAGTGTATGTGAACCTTTCATCAGAAGAAGGGCTATTCGACACCTGGAAAAAGGAAGAATAGTAATATTCGGAGCCGGTATAGGCAACCCATATTTCACCACTGATTCCACTGCCAGTCTGAGGGCCATTGAGATAGAAGCTGAGGTAGTTCTTAAAGGAACTCGAGTGGATGGTGTATATACTGCTGATCCAGAAAAAGATCCCACTGCTACCCGCTATACTACCATATCCTTCCAGGAAGTTTATGAGAAAAATCTAAACGTTATGGATATGACAGCCTTTACACTTTGCCAAGAAAACAACTTACCTATTATAGTATTTGATATGAATAAGGATGGAAACCTATCCAATCTGATCAGAGGTGAGAAAGTAGGCACTTTAATCATGTAATTTATAAGCTATATAATAAAATGGAAGAGATACAACTAGAATTGGAAGCCGCGAAGGAATTAATGCAAAGAGCGGTGGACCATACCTCGAGTGAACTTGTGAAAATCAGAGCAGGTAAAGCTATGCCAAACCTATTAGATGGTGTTATGGTAAACTATTATGGTAACCCTACTCCTATTAATCAAGTGGCGTCTGTTAGCACTCCTGATGCCAGAACACTGTCTATCAAACCTTGGGAAAAGAATATGATCGGTGAAATCCAAAAAGGAATAATCAATTCCGATCTTGGACTTGCTCCGCAAAACAATGGAGAGATCGTAATTCTTACCATCCCGCCACTTACTGAAGAAAGAAGATTAAGCTTGGTAAAGCAGGTTAAATCTGAGTGTGAAAGTGGCAAGGTCAGTATCAGAACGGTAAGAAAGGACACCAATGATTCATTAAAGAAACTTCAGAAAGAAGGAGCTTCAGAGGATGATATAAAAAGAGCTGAAGATACTGTCCAAAAATACACAGATCAGTATTCTAGTAAAATCGATGAGATTTTTGAGAAGAAGGAAGCTGAAATTATGAAAGTGTAATTATGGCATCAATATAAGAGCCTTTTCGGGAAACCGGAAAGGCTTTATTTTTAGTATATAATCTTAAAAGTTAGATTTTCCTGATATGACGACTTCCCAATCATTATTAACGATGGTTTTAATTATGTTCTCTTTTTCTTCATTTTCTCAGCAATGGGAATTGGTATGGGAGGATAATTTTGAACAAGAAGGGCTCCCTGATCCTACAAAATGGAGCTACGAGACAGGATATATTCGTAATAATGAAAAGCAATATTATACCAAAGAGCGCCTTGAAAATGTAAGGCAAGAAAATGGCAACCTTATCATAGAAGCGCGACGGGATAATTATGAAGGAAATGAGTATACTTCTGCAAGCATACACACTAAACACACTGCTACCTGGAAATATGGCAGGTTCGAAGTAAAGGCAAAAGTCCCCACCGGAAAGGGCACCTGGCCTGCTGCATGGATGCTTGGTACAAATATTTCCGAGGTAGGCTGGCCCATGTCGGGAGAAATCGATATAATGGAATATGTGGGTTTCGATCCGGAAAAGGTACATGGAAATGTCCACACTAAAGCCTATAACCATAACATCAATACTAATAAAGGTGCCACTGTTAACATGCCAGCTGCCCATGAAAATTTCCATGTATGCAGTGGAGTGGACTCCTGAAAAAATTGATTTTTTCGTCGATGACCAGAGGTACTTCAGTTTCGAAAACGAAGGAAAGGGAGACGAGGAATGGCCTTTTGATCAGCCGTTTTATCTAATTTTAAATCTTGCCATCGGAGGCAGCTGGGGCGGCCAACAGGGAGTGGATGAATCACTTTTCCCTCACCAATATATCATTGATTATGTTAAAATATATCAAAAGCCTTGAGGATGTATGATAGAGTATTGATGACTTAAGATAGAGTAAAAGGCAATTCAGGTTATTATTTTCATTGATGAAAATTTGTAATAGTTTAATGTAGTCCCATACTGATCACTGTTCATGGAGCATTTATATTGATAATTGTAATCTGTTTTTGTACCCCTTAAAATTTCGTTAATTTTATAGTCAAATAAAAAGGGAAGAAGATATTGGATCGATAACTTCTCAGATAACAACATCCATTTTTGATATGGCTTATAACGATTCCAGACGGGCTGCAGCCCGCATTTACAGAAAACTTAAGTTGGGATGGATTTTTAATACCTCCACTTTTACCGGTAACTTAGTACTTTCATTAGTGATAGGCTATTTTTTTAGAGAGTTAGGATATGAGGATGATGTCAATTATGTTTTTTTCCTCAGTATCCTAGCCGTAGGTTTATGGGTTACAGAGGCTATCCCACCATTTGCTGTAGGTATTTTTGTGATTGCCATGTTATTGTTTGGCTTTGGTACCGACTTTATTTTAGCTGAGCATAAGACTCCCGTAGAGATGTATTTGGGCACCTGGACGAGTAATGTGATCTGGCTACTCTTGGGAGGTTTTTTTCTGGCTGAGGCGATGGGCCAGGTAAATCTCGATAAATCACTTTTTAGATTTACAGTTAACCGATTTGGTTCAAGCCCTGAAAAATTACTGCTAGGCCTGATGATTACTACGGCTATAGGCAGCATGGTAATGTCTAATACTGCTACCACCGCTATGATGGTATCATCCATACTTCCACTTACCCATATGCTGGGCAAAAGCTCAGCCTACACCAAAGCCCTTCTGGTAGGAATACCGGCAGCAGCTACTCTAGGAGGGATGGGAACAATAATAGGAAGTACGCCAAATGCAATAGCCGTAGGGGCCCTACAGGAAAAAGGACTAAACATTACCTTCTTGGATTGGATGATTTTCGGTTTACCTGCAGGACTTTTGGCGGTATATCTTTTCTGGATGTTTCTGGTTAAAAAGATGGATTTGTCTAAAATCAATCTTGATTTTTCACAGCTTATAGCCAAGACGCCCGTGAAAAGTAAATTTGAAAAGCGTGCAGTGGTGTTTACCCTCATAGTGACAGTAGGAATGTGGCTTTCCGAACCCTTACATGGAATACCTATAGCTGCGACATCAGCTATACCTATTGTATTATTGACACTATTTCAGGTTATAAAGGCTGAAGATGTGAGGAGACTTCCTTGGGACACCTTGATGCTTGTAGCCGGCGGGCTTGCGTTGGGTATAGCTATGGTAGATGTAGGATTGACAGATATCATAATGGAGCAGATAGAGGCGCTCCCCATAGCTTTGGTAGGAATAGCGATAGTGTTTAGCATTATAGGGGTGATGATTTCCAATATTATGAGTAATACTGCTGCTGCTTCCATATTGGTTCCTATTGGACTGGCATTACCCGGTATTTATGGTTTTGCTGTTCCATTGATTGTAGCATTGAGCTGTTCATGTGCTCTTTTGCTTCCTGTTTCCACACCTTCTAATGCTATATCTTTTTCCACAGGTATGATTGAGCAAAAATCTTTTCGTCCTGGAGGACTTTTAATGATGGTATTGGGCCCTATTCTGGCATTTATTTCTGTAATGATATGGGCGTTACTGTTTGTCAACCCATAGTGCAAAAATCATTTTTAAAAGAGGTTAATCAATAGTCATTTCTTGACCATAAATATTTATTAAGCTGTTTACATCCCTTCGTTTTTGTAATTCCTCCGGGAATTACTTGGTCTATGTTCATTGTATAGTTACTGAAAATTTGATTGTATTTTCCATTTAAAAAAAAGAAACGTTATATTTGTACCCATATTAATTTTATTAATCCTCATTATTTAACCATTCGTTTAAATCCCTCCCTTTCCTACTATAAAATGAACATTGACAACGCAATTAATTTGACTAATTGTGACAAGGAGCCTATTCACCTGCTTGGAAAATTACAAAGCTTAGGGCACTTGCTAGCAATCAGCAATGATACTCTAGAGATAAAATATGTCAGTGAAGATTTACACTTTTTGTTCAATCTTCCTGCTGCTGAAATATTCAGGATGAGGATATCAGATAGGTTTGATAAAGCATTCATAAAATCACTCAATAGGTTTATCCACGGTAAAAGAAAAAACATCACTTACCATCAACCTGTACTTCTTGAAGGAATTTATTATAAAGTAATTTTTGCAGCCAGTAATACTTTTACCATTATAGAACTGGAGACAATCACTGATCAAAAGGCCCACTATCTAGAAGTGCATAAAGGAAATTCATTTTTAGAAGATGCTATTTCTTCTATAAACAATTCCACCTCCGAAAAACAATTGGTCAATAATGCGGCAGTCCTTTTTAGGGAATTTACAGGTTTCGATCGGGTCATGGTCTATAAATTTGATGAGAATGGGGATGGAGAAGTTATTGCTGAAGACAAAACCTTTGGATTGGATTCATTTTTAGGGTTAAATTATCCGGCCAGTGATATACCTAAACAGGCCAGAAAATTATATTTAAGTAATAAAGTAAGGGCTATTCATGATGTCAATGATGAGGGCAAGCTTATCTATTCAAAGGATAATATAAGTGCCGCAGATCAATTGGATCTGAGCTACTCTGTTTTTCGCAGTGTAAGCCCAATTCACCTTCAGTATTTAAAAAATATGGGGGTCACCGCTACCCATGGAGTATCCCTGATAATCAATAATGAATTATGGGGCATGTTAATATGCCATCATTATGAAGGCCCAAAATTTCTTTCAATAAATGAAAGAGTAACAACTCTCCTATTCGGGGATTTTTTCTCAAATAGTGTAGAACTATTAAGTAATGGCCATGAAAGGAAAGAAATGGCATTGCTAACTGATATGATTGACCAGCTCAAATATGAGAACTCAAAGAAAGAATCATTATCAGAAGTTCTTTATAAGAATTGGGAACTTATAGCCAATATTTTTAACTGTCAAGGACTTGTGTTGCGTTCAGGTGATGAAGTGATAAGTATTGGGGATCATGTAAATGAAGTTGCTTTACATCAATTAAGTCAAAAGCTGAAAGTAGAAAACCAACAAATTTATGCAACAAAATCAATTCATTCTCTCGGTTTTGATGAAGTTTTAGATTTACCATATGCCGGATTTTTAAGAATTATAATTTCAGAAAGTCTGGATACAGAAATCTTTTTGCTTAGAAAAGAAAAGAAACGTGTTATTAATTGGGCAGGTAATCCTCATAAACCTATAGAAGTTAATTTTGATGATGTTACAAAACTCTCTCCCAGAAACTCATTTGCTAAATGGGAACAAAAAGTAGAAAATGAATCTTACGAGTGGTTTTCCAAAGATCTAAACTTGGCTAAAATCCTTCGGGAGTCACTGATTAGTTTTGAAATGGAAAGATTAAATCAGCGTTTTGTCAAAAACGAAAAAAGCACTAGGTATTTTGAAAGCCTGCTCAATGAAAGAAACCAGGAGCTTTCTACCCTAAATCAACAGTTAGAATTACAATTAAAAGAAAATAAGATAATCCAAAATACTTTAGAAATAGCCAAAAATTCAGCTGAGTACATGAATAAAGTTAAATCCGGATTTCTGGCTAATCTCAGCCATGAGATGCGTACTCCACTGAATGGCATCATGGGTCTATCCCTTATCATCAATCAAAAAACTGAAAGAGATGAGATCCGTAACTTCGCCAATCTTCAGATTGAGAGCAGTGAACGATTGCTGAAGACCTTAAACAGGATCTTGGAAATGGCCAAAATCGAAAACAATGCTATTGAGCATACTTTTGGGCTTATAGATTTAGACAACTTAATGAAAGAAGTCATACGCCCCCTTCATATATTGGCAGCACAAAAAGAACAAAGGCTTCAGGTGGTAAATCATGAAAAGTCCAAAAAAATAATTTCCGATCAGCTTATACTGGAACAAATAATTACTAACCTGGTAAGTAACGCGATCAAATACACTCCAAATGGCGGAAACATTCAAATTAATGTAAAGACCATCACACAAGACCTCATCGAATATTTAAATATCACCATAGAAGATAATGGAATTGGTATCGCTAAAGAACATATAAATAAAATATATGACCCTTTTTACATGGAAAATGAAGTTACAAAGCAAAAAGATAACAGTTCCGGGTTGGGTCTTTTTTTGGTAAAAAAATACACCCAATATCTCCGGGGAGAGATCACCTTGGAAAGTAAAAAGGATATTGGCACCATATTTACAGTAAAAATACCCTTGGAAGAAAAGAATAATCACCTTTAATGCAGCCGACATGAAAATTCTATATATCGAAGATAACAATATTAACAGGCTAGTTTTTGAAACGCTGTTAGCACCAAAAGCAGATGTAGCGTGTGCAGAAAATGGGCCAACAGGGCTGGATCTGGCTATGAAAGATTGTTATGAAATTGTGGTAATCGATCTAAATTTAAATGATCCTGAAATGGATGGATTTGATGTAATCAAAACCTTAAAAGATACCGAATATGACCTGAGATGTTCTTCTAAAATGTATGCCTTGACATCGTATGTGGGATCTGAGTGGGAAGAAAAGTGTAAAAAAGCAGGATTTGATGGTTTCTTTAATAAACCTTTGGATCCAAATAAGATCCTCGAAAACCATATTCTGAATGATTAGTGCTATTTTAAAAGAAGAAACAAAATCACTCCATACAGAAACAGAAAAAAGGCTAAATGCCAAAAGAATCTTTTCTGAAGATTTCACTGTACAGGAATATGTGAAGATATTACAGGTTTTATATATAGCCCACGTATTATTAGAGAAACAACTTGAGAATATTAGAGACCCTCATCTGTTCAGATTTTATCAAGAACATTACACACCTCATACCCATCTTATCAAAAAAGATTTAGAAAACCTGCATGCTTTTGCAAAACCAAAAACCCCAATAAATACTCAGGAAATGAATGATATGAATGCATTGGGGATTCTCTATGTACTAAAAGGCTCATCCATGGGAGCGAAATACATTCATAAACAATTACAAGAAACCGCCAGGAGATGGCCGCACTTTTCTGGAAAATTCTATCAAACCTCCGCCTCACAAACAATAGAGGATTGGAAAAATTTTTGTTCCTCTCTTGAAACTTTGAGTTTAACCTCAGAGAATGTAAATGAAGTTATAGAAGGCGCAAGATTGGCTTTTAAGACATTTATTGATTCTTCCGCTGTGGTATTTGAAAATCTTCAAAAGTCATAAGTAATATAACTCTTGCCTAAAATATAAGAGGCTTTATTAAAGTTCAGAAATAAAAAATGGCTTCATAGAAGCCAGAACTTTAAAGAAAAGGCGGCCAATGACTGCCAGTTCTTTCCATTATTAAACCTTACTGCAATAAATATAGAATTTATTACGAAGGTTTCCAAAATCATTCTCCCATATTAATATTTATAAAAGAGGCTACTCCAAATCTAATACCAGAGGTACTATACCTTCCGTTTTCAAATCCTGCCCCTATCTCTATTCTGAAAAATCTGTAAAGGTTATCCAAACTATACCCTATCTCCATATAATGGGGGGATTCTTTTGTTTTTAAATAATTAAAGAAAATATTTTCTTTCAAACCTGTAAATCGGAGCATAGGCAATTGGGTCAATAAAAACTTCCTGAACTGATAATGTACTATCGAACTGACAAATTCTGTTTGAGTACTGAACCGATAATAGTCCATAAACCTGTAATTTGATGCTACTCCCATATTACTAAAAATAGTTCTATTTCCTCCAAAATGCTTATAGTCCATGAAATAGACCTGGTCACTATTTAAATAAGTGCCTGCATTTATATTGAAATTCAATTTTCCGCTAACGCCAAAATTAAAACCGTGCTCAATTCCAGCCTCCAAAAGGTCAAAGTCTGAACTTTCGTTACGTATAAAATTTGGCAGCCCTTTGGTGTAATTTATACTAAGAAGTGGTGCTGAACTATGGATTGCATATCTTCTTCCATTTCGCACCCCATATTTTAGCCCAGGTCTCCATGTAGCATGTACCGCTATATTAAAGGTTTCATGATTATTAAATGCGCTCTCTGGTGATTCCAGATTTTGTGGTCTATTAGGACTGAATTCACCACTTTCCCTATTAAAATAACTGAAACTAGATTGGTTAAATAATTCCCTTCGCTGTGCCCACAGAATTTCTGCACCAAAGCTAAACCCTTCATTAACTACCTGTCTGTAATAACCGTTTACAAAGTCCTGATCATAAAGCTTCATAAAATTCTGCCTTAAAAAAAGCGAATAAGCTGAATTGACAAATTCACTGATCGGATTGTCATTATTATATTGGTATATAAATGAACCTCCCTCTATCCCCATACGGATACGGGTTTCGCCGGAAGATATTGTTCTGAACAAATCTATTTTAGCGTACGGCTGCCGACTGGCTAGTCCATACCTTACTTCTGGCCTTATGTCGAGATCACGTGTCCGTGTAGTAAGGCTGTCCGGCAGCTTCACCCTATTTCTAAATCTTAAATAGCCAGAGAGGCCAAACTTAGTACCTTCCACAGTATTAAAACTAAATTTAGCTGCATTTGCATGGAAACCGGCAGATACCCCTTTTCCAAAATAATAGTCCCCACCGGTCAAAATCTCCAGAGGATTAAACTTTCTTTTGGCTGCCTTCGATGTACTATCGCTTTTACTTTCTTTTGCTGCCTCCACCACGGCAAGGCTGTCATCTCTTTTATATCCCCTATACTCTTCTGGAGTTAGCTGCACTGGCCTGACGCTATCCCAATATGACATATCCCGTTTTTTAGCCAATGAATCTACTTTGTATGATGTTTCACGAATTACTTCCGCATCCTCTCTTTGCTTTAAAGATTCCTTCTCATATTCATTCACCATTTTCCGAAATTCCTTTCGCGTTAGCTTATCCCCATCAGCTAATTGCTCAATGGAAGTATTCCGTTTATTAAACTTGATAGCTTCCTTTGGAACTTCCTGTATCTTCTCGTCTATAATCTCCGCTTCTACCACTAGATCAGGATTCAATGTAATTTTGTAATCTCTAACCGAAGCTAAATATTTATACTCCCCTTCAAATCCAAATATCTTTCCTCCAAAAGTATAGGTATGTGTAGTAGGCATCCACACGTTAGGCTCCACAGGGGCATAAATCTGATTCACTCGGATTTTAAAACCCATCAGCGAAGTCTGTAGGTCCAAACTATGAATGGCCCAGGAATCCTCTATAATATAAATGAAACCCTCAAATACATTTTCACCACGGGAGCGAGGAGTTACTTTTACCTTATTGATATAAATGTCATTTTCATAAAATGATCCTACCAAGGTAAATTTATAGTAAGCAAAGGCAGACCTGGAAAGGGGAGAAATTGCCTCATTGATTTTGTCATTATAAAAACTTGCCCCTATATATGGAGCGGGGGAGGCAGCATTATTATCTCCACTGGTCCTGATGCTGATGACTTTTTCTTCTACCTTATTAGGTTGTGTTACGGTAATTTCAGAAACAGATTCCGAAGTATAGGCTTCATCCAGATTCAGCCCTTCTTCTTTTAGTTTCTTTTTTAGAAAAAATGGGGCATTAGTGAGCTTACCCGTGCCTTTAATGTAAACTTGCATGGTATATTTGTCTACTTGCAGTCTATGAAACTTTGCTTTGGAGATAGCCTTCCGCATCACGGTGAGAGCAGGATCTTCCTGACCACTTTGCACCACTACTTCTTGAAGTCCAAATACCTGTTCCTTAAGCTTAAAGTCAAGTTCTACCCATCCATCATGGACTTCTACAGTACGGAGTACAGATTCATAACCAATAAACTGGACCAAGACATCATATACTCCCGGCTTAAGTCTATATTCATATAGCCCATTTTGGTTAGTAGGAATCCCCTCCCCTATATTTCTTATATATACAGAGGCATATGCTAAAGGCTCTCCTGAGTCAGAAAAGACTTTTCCTTTTATTCCTTGCGCATTAGCTTCTCCTACATACAGTAGAATTATAAACAATAAAAATAACCTCATAAAAATCAGTTGATAGCTTATGCAAGTTGCATAGATTTTATGTATTGGTAAAAATTTTTAAGATTGGTTTGGAAATTTTAACGTAAAAGAGAGAATTCAATTTTTTTTTAGTAAATTTTGGTAAAAGCTACTCTTGGAAAATTTAGTATGTTGAATAAAGGTAAAATTGACATTTATTACTCTGCTGAACCGATTAAGTAAAAAATTAAATTTTTTAATAAAAAGATGATTTTTTAAGGATTAGCAAAAGGAAAACGATTTCCGTTGATGATTAAGTAAAAATTAATATAAAAAATTACAGTCTAACTTAAAACACTTGAAATTTATTGTGGACCAATATTATGTATCTTATATACCTATAATGTTAATTTTTGCTAAAATCAAATATTTAAGCGATTTTTCCCTGATTTAAATTAGTAAAACCAATTTTAGTTCTATTCATAACAAAAAACCCTATGAGAAATTATTTACTTAAGTTGAAGGTCTTACTTATGGTAATGTTGCTTTCAGCAGCATCGACTATATCGGTAATGGCCCAAGGCAGAGAAGTTACCGGGGTGGTGACTTCTGATTTTGACAATGAGCCCCTACCAGGAGTGTCAGTCCAGATAAAGGGCACCACTAGGGGAGCTATATCTGATCTGGATGGTACATTCAGAATTAATGTTCAACCAGGCGACCAAATTCTTGTTTTCTCCTTTATAGGATTCCAAACCAGAGAAGTAGAAATTGGCAATCAGTCAACCTTTACAATTGCACTGGAAGAAAGTATAGAAAGCCTGCAGGAAGCAGTGGTAATAGGATATGGTACACAAGATAAAAAAGAAATTACATCATCTGTAGCATCGGTGGGTGCTGAGCAGTTCAACAGAGGTAACTTCACTAATCCTACCCAGCTCCTTCAAGGTAAGGTAGCAGGACTTTCTGTAACGCGTCCCGGAGGAAATCCGAATGCTGCCCCTACTGTAAGACTTAGAGGAATCTCTTCTTTTGGAGCTACACAGTCTCCACTTATAGTATTGGATGGAGTAATTGGCGCATCCATAGATGCAGTCGATCCAAATGATATCGAATCCTTTGATGTATTAAAAGATGCCTCAGCAGCAGCTATTTACGGAACAAGGGGTGCAGCAGGTGTGATCTTGATCACTACAAAAAGAGGTGCTGATAGAAAAGGAATCTCCAATGTGACCATAAACACTTTTGGGACAGTAGAGCAGCCGACTAATTTAGTCCCTATATTATCTCCTGAACAATTTGTAGAAAGGGGTGGAGTAGATTACGGCCATAGAACAGACTGGAGAGATGAAATAACTCAAACTGCTGTGAACGGGACTATAAATGCCTCTGTAACTGGTGGATTTGAAAACACTTCGTTTCTAGCATCCGTAAACTATCGAAATAATGATGGGATTATACGAGGTACTAATAGAGAAACATTAAATACCAGATTTAATTTAAACCATGGTGCATTCAATAACAGATTGAGAATGAACCTTAACCTTTCATTTAACAACACAGACGCAAAAAATGTAAATGATGAGGCTGTGAGGTATGCCACTGTTTTTAATCCGACAGCCCCTATATACGAAAGGGATTTTACTCCACAGGAATCGCCTGCAGACCAGGCTACACGACTTGCAAATGCAGACAGAAACTTTGGCGGTTATTTCCAAAGAAGTTTATTTGATTTTTATAACCCTGTAGCTTTAATCAATCAACAAAGCTTTACCAATGAGCAACGAGCTGCAATCTACTCCTATAGGGTAGAATATGATATATCTGATAAATTCACAATATCTTCCCAATTTTCTCAAGATAGATTCACTGACTTATCTACTCAGTACTATTCAAGACAGGATTTTCAAGTAGGCTTTGGTAGAATAGGACAAGCAGGACAGAATATGTATGATAGGACGACTTCTATTCTGAATGGAACTATAAGGTTTGAAGATGAAATATTTGATAGGATGAACTTTACCTTTTTATTAGGTGGAGAAACACAGCTATTTAATGAAAGGGGCACTAATGCTTCTACTGCCAGATTCCTTTTCGATCTTGGACCAAATAACTTAGGCGCAGGAGGTTTAAGATTCGGGCCAGGTACAGGTATGGGTTCATTTGCTAATACGTCTATCTTAAATTCAGTATTTAGTAGAGCTAATTTTAACTATGCCAATACCTTTTTCGTATCTGCTTCATTGAGAGTTGAGACTTATTCAGGTTTTGGAGCTGATAATCAAACGGGATACTTCCCAGCTCTAAGTTTAGGTGCTGATTTTACGCAGATTTTTGATATGGGGCCTTTCAGCCAGTTCAAACCGCGAGCATCATTTGGTGTAGTAGGCCAGCTGCCTCCATCCCCTACACTAGCACTAGGTATTTATGGTACTGGAAATAGAATTCCTATCGATCCAACTAATCCTACCAACTCTGCTTTCGTAGCTCCATTCAGAACAGCTAGTCCAAACCCTCAATTGAGATGGGAAACTACTGAAGAATTTACTGTAGGTCTTGATTATGGTCTATTTAATAATAAGGTTACAGGTCAGATGGATTATTATCGTCGTAACATCTCTGATCTGATTTTCAACGTGAATGTCCCTATCGGAACACCAAGTGCTGTTGAACCAGGAAGGCCTTATACTGCTAGTAATATTTGGGCCAATGTGGCGTCATTGTCCAGTGCAGGTTTCGAGTTTGTAGCTACTGTAAATGATGTAAGATTAGGTGGAGTTTCTTGGACACCTAGTTTTAATTTTACTTGGTATGAAAGAACTAGAATAAGCAATCTGGGCGGTACTGATTTTAATGTTGGTGAAATCAGACAAGGAGTCCCTGGATCTCCAGGTCAAAATGATAACCCTATGATCTGGAATAGAGAAGGTGAAAGGATTGGTGATTTTTACGGTCCAAGATTTTTAGGTCTTACTGATGCAGGACAATATAGGATCACTGCACTAAATGATGATGGGGAATTAGATCCAAATCAATTTGAAAGGCTAGGCAGTGCTTTACCTACAGGAGATTTTGGATTTTCCAACACGTTTATATATGGAAATTTTGATTTGAATTTCCTACTTAGAGGAAGTTGGGGCCACTTACTTTATAATTCATATAGAGGATTTTATGAAAACGCTGACGGTGCTTCCAATACATGGAATTCTGTATTGACTAAAAATACACCTGTGGATCCACTCGTTACTTCTACTCCTACTTTTTCTGATTTATATTTAGAAAGAGGAGATTTCGTACGTTTAGACAATTTACAACTTGGTTATAATGTACCAACAAGGGCTGCTAACCTTACAAATTTAAGGTTGTATGCGGGTGTACAAAATTTATTTACCCTAACCGATTTCACTGGAGTAGATCCTGAAGTAAGGTGGGCAGATAATGAAGATCCATTAAATCCAAACGTACTTGCACCTGGTATAGAAAGAAGAAACACCTATTTCTTACCTAGAATCTGGCAAGCTGGATTAACCATAACATTTAGATAATTTAAAAAGACTGACAATATGTTACGATCAATAAAAACATTATGCATGGGAACTGTGGTCGCTGTGGCCATGGGCTCGTGTTGGGAATTGGAGCAGGAAGTGCTTACGGGAGTTACCCAAGAGCAATTAGATGCAAATATTACTCCCGAACTAATCGAAGTTCTTAAACAATCAGCTTATAGTTCTGTAGTTACCAACTGGGGTGGTCATGGTGGGCTTTATAGTGCCATTGAAATCTCCTCTGATGAACTCGCTATTCCACAAAAAGGAGCTGACTGGGAAGATGGAGGTATTTGGATAAGAGCGCATAGACATACATGGACTACCCTAGATGGTCCTTATAACGGAGCCTGGAATTATGCCTACGGTATTGTAGCACAGTCCAATTTACTGATGCAACAATTTCCTGATATCGAGGAATTAGTTGCTGAATTAAAAGTATTAAGAGCTCTTAGCTACTTTTGGCTTATTGACAATTTCGGAAACGTTCCTATAGTAACTGAAACAGATGTAATTCCCAATCCACCAAGTAACACACGGCTTGAAGTATTTCAGTTTATCGAAAACAGTGTTTTGGAAAATGTGGATATGCTAACTCGGGAAAACACCAGAACCAACCTGAATTATTGGACTGCCCATATGATATTAGCAAAGCTATATCTCAATGCAGAAGTATATACGGGGACTGCAAGATGGGCTGATGCTGAAAGAGTGCTGGATGTGATTATCAATGAAGGACCATATAGCTTGGCACCCAATTTCTTTTCAAATTTTGCTACCAATAATTCGAATTCGCCTGAAAACATGTTTACGCTTCCTTATGATGCGAACAATGCTCCAGGTTTCAATATCCATCACATGACATTCCACTATAGTTCCCAGCAAACATTTGAGCTTCAGGAACAGCCATGGAATGGGTATGCTGCTTTGGAGGAATTTTATAATAGCTATAGTGATGAAGATGTTAGAAAAGGTAGTCTGAGAGAAGGTCCTCAATTTGCTTCTGATGGAGTTACTCGTTTATTAGATGATGCTGTAGAACCTAATGACCCGGATGGTCCTCCGATTACATTTACTCCAAATATTAATATGCTTACACCAAATGCTTTTAGACAAGCTGGTACCAGGATAAACAAATTTGAAATTCAATTGGGTGCAGGTCCTGAATTGAATAACGATTTTCCAATATTTAGATATGCTGATGTACTTTTAATGAAAGCAGAAGCTGCTTGGAGACAGGGTAATCCGGGTGCTGCTTTAGAAGCTGTAAACATGGTAAGACAGCGAGCAGATGTGCCTCCATTGACCCAAATAACTCCTGAAGCCTTATTAGCTGAGAGAGGCAGAGAACTTTTTGCTGAAGGCCATAGAAGATCAGACCTTATCAGATTTGGGAGGTTTAATGCACCTTGGTGGGAAAAACAAGCTTCACCTACTTTCAGAAACTTATTTCCAATTCCTCAAAACCAGATATTGGCAAATCCAAATCTGACCCAAAACCCTGGTTATTAACATATTATTCTAATACTTAAATTTAAAGAAGTGCGTTTAATTGGCGCACTTCTTTTTATTTTATACACTCCGCTAAACTCTTAGGGCTATTGGCGAAAAAAACTATGGTAAAGGTTTCTATCCTAGTATAAAATTGAGATATTAACAATCACATTTGATTACATATATGCGTACCCCTATCCTTTACATATTCTTGCTATTATGTTTAGCTTGTGCAGAGAATAAAAAGGATCCTGCCCTTTTCGAATTGATTCCCCATACCCACACCGGTATAGATTTCCGCAATGATCTTAATTATAATGAAAAATTCAACCCTTATACTTTCAGGAATTTTTATAATGGTGCAGGAGTCGCGATAGGAGATATCAATAATGACGGACTGGTGGATATATTATTTGCCGGGAACCAAAGCGAAAACAAACTTTACCTCAATAAAGGTAATTTTAAATTTGAAGATATCACTAAACAGGCTGGCATGGCTGTACCTGGAATCTGGTCTACTGGAGTGAGTATGGTGGATGTAAATGGAGATGGATTTTTGGATATTTACATCTGTAAATCCGGCCCTCTAGGTGGATCTCAGAGACATAATGAGCTTTTCATTAATAATGGCGACCTGACTTTTACAGAAAAAGCCCATGAATACGGTATAGCAGATGAAGGCCTTTCTCAGCATGCAGTATTTTTTGATTATAATAAAGATGGTAATATTGATATGTACCTTCTTAATAATTCCGCCCGATCTATAGGAATAAATGATCTCCGTACCGGACAGCGAGATATAAGAGATCCTTTTGGAGGAAATAAATTATACCGGAATACGGGGAATAAATTTATAGATGTAAGTGAAGAAGCAGGAATATATGGAAGTGCCATAGGCTATGGATTGGGAGTGACGGTAGCTGATATAAACAGAGATGGGTGGCCTGACCTTTATGTTTCCAATGATTTTTTTGAAAAGGATTATCTATATATCAATAATGCTGACGGTACATTTACAGAAGCACTAGAGGAGATGATGACAGAGATCAGCATGGGCTCCATGGGAGCAGACATAGCAGACTTAAATAATAATGGGTGGTTAGATATATTTGTCACAGAAATGCTCCCAGCTACATTGGAAAGGATTAAAACCAAAACACCATTTGAGGAATGGGATAAATATCAAGCGAATGTTTCGGCCGGATACTACCATCAATTTACGCGTAATACCTTGCAGAGAAACCTGGGCTATCAACCAGGAACTGATAAGGTCCACCTTATAGATGTAGCCAGACAGTCAGGTGTTCATGCAACGGACTGGAGTTGGGGAGCACTGATCTTTGATGCGGATAATGACGGTTTGAGGGATATTTTTGTCGCCAATGGCATTGTAAAAGATTTAACCGATTTTGATTTCGTAGATTATTATCTAGACAATCCAGATTTAGTGAATAAAAACAAAAGAGACAGTCTCTTAGTCACTAAGATGATTGATGAATTTCCTTCTATACCCCAGCAAAACTACTTGTTTCAAAATTTGGGAGATTTCAAGTTCAAAAATGTGGCTCCGGAAGTCGGAATGGAGGCTTTAACTTTTTCCACTGGAGCTGCCTATGCAGACCTGAATAATGATGGAGCGCTGGATCTTGTCATCAATAATTTAAATGGCGAACCATCTATTTATAAAAACAATAGCCGTAATATAAATGGTCATCATTATCTCCAGCTGGAATTAGGCAGTAACTTCGGATCCCAGGTATCACTTTATGCCGCTGACCAAATATTTTATAGTGAACATAATCCTGTAAAAGGATATATGTCCTCGGTAGATCATAGATTACATTTCGGTTTAGGTACTTTAACTGAGATTGATTCAATGAAAATCATCTGGCCAAATGGCAGCATTACAGTTCAATACCAAATTGATGTAGATCAACTTTTATCCCTATCTCCAAATTCAGCAAAGGAAGAAAAAATCCCAAAACCCTCAATTAATCCTATCTATAAACTTTCCTCTAATCAAATACCTTGGAAACATGAAGAAAGTGAATTTATAGATTTTGACAGAGACAGGCTACGCTTTCATATGATATCCAATGAAGGGCCAAAAATAGCTATTGGCGATGTTAATGGAGATGGATTGGATGATTTATTTTTACCTGGTGCAAAAGGCCAAGCTTCCTCTATCTGGATTCAAAAGAAAGATGGCTCATTTACATTACAACAAGAATTTGAAGAAGATGCATTAGCTGAAGATGTAGCGGCTGTGCTATTTGATGCTAATGGAAACGGACATTTAGATCTATATGTAGCCAGTGGAAGTTTAGAATTTGGCCTCAATAATCAATTATATAAAGACAGGTTATATTTCAATGATGGAAATGGCCAGTTTCTTAAAAGTGTTGATCACCTTCCCATAAGTTACGAAAGCACTTCTTTTGTGAAGGTTTTTGACCATAACAATGATGGCCACATGGATCTTTTAGTAGGAACCAGATCAATTCCTTATGCCTATGGAGTGCCAGCTAATGTTTCAATCTATGAAAACAATGGCGGAGGAAGTTTCACGGATAAAACTGAAGAATTATCTAAAGGGCTTAAATCTCTTGGTTTGACTAGAGATGCCTACATTGGAGATTTAGATGGAGATGGTTTAGATGAACTGATGATAGTGGGAGAATGGATGCCCATAAGTATATTTAAAAAACAGGATGGAATCTATCAAAATGCCACTGAGCTTTTTGGCTTATCGGGTACCAATGGCTTATATAATACCGTTCATGTTTTGGATTTCAATGAAGATGGAAGACCAGATTTCTTTGTAGGTAATATGGGACTAAATACTCGACTCCTGGCTAATCCATCCCAACCTCTACAAATGCATGTAAATGATTTTGATCAGAATGGTAGCATTGAACAGATCTTAATCCAGTATCAGGGAAGTAATTCATATCCATTACCCCTTAAATCCACATTAGTGAAACAATTACCTAGTCTTAGGAAGCAACTACTCAGCTATGATGCTTATAAAGATAAAACCATGAAAGATCTTTTTACCCCAGAAACACTTTCGAGAAGTATTATTTTAAACACCTTTACATTAGAAACAAAACTTTTCTTAAACCAAGGAAATGGTACATTCTTACCATCTCCTCTACCTGATTTATTACAGAGTAGTTATATTTCTGCTATCAATAGCTATAGAGATGAGGAAGGTATATTGAATATTTTTATGGGAGGTAATCAAAGTAGAATAAAACCTGAACTCGGAATAAACATGGGGAGCTATGGATGGATGCTTAGTGGCAAAAATATAGATGATCTTAAAATTATTCCCTCCTCTGAATCAGGAGTGTTTATCCGAGGAGAAATAAGAGATATAAAACCTATAAAAGGTCCAAATGGTAAATTAAAATGGCTCTTTGTAAGAAATAATGAAGGAATACTGACCCTAGAAAAATAGTTAATAAATACTAATCCTTATCTTTTGCAATAGTCAGAGATCTGAGGTGATTATAAAAAAATTATGAGCAAATATTTGATAGTTATTATACTGATGGGTTTCATGTTTGGCTGTACCCAGAAGACCGAGTACGATATAATCAAGGAGCGAGAGTTATCCTCTGGCAAGGTAAATAATGAACTCTTTCTGGATCTGAAATTTGGAATGGATAGAAAAACATTTTATGGTACCTGTTGGGAACATAATAAAAATGGTATCCTGACAAACGGAGCTCATGCACTCCTAATTCAGTATAAGCCAGAAATGCCTTCCGGTAAGGCAACAGATATGTTTTTTTATCCAAAGTTTGACGATGACAAATTGATATTCATGCCTATTGAATTTGAATATCCTGCCTGGTTTCCTACCAATGAGGAATATTCAAGTACTGTTCTAAAAGAAGATGTAGTGAATTTATTAGAATCATGGTACGGGCCAGGGTTTTTTGAAGTTACTAATAAGGACAAAACAATATCAGCGATGGTAAAAATCGATGGTAATAGATTGATCAGGGTATTTAAAAAAGACTTAAAATCGGTAAGGGTAGAAATGATGGACCTGAGGGTTATGGATTTTGATGATTTCAAGAAGAAAGAAGATGGCGCGGCATAATCCTATCAAATTTATAATACTATTAGCAATAGGGTTGGTGTTTTCTTGCTCTAAATCAGAAGAAAAACAAGACACCCTATTCGAAAAAATATTGCCTGATTATTCAGGTGTAACTTTTCGGAATGACCTGGTTTTTGCACAAGACTTCAATATCTTCACCTATAGAAACTTTTATAACGGTGGTGGAGTAGCTCTGGGTGATGTGAACAATGACGGACTGCTGGACATTTACCTTACCTCCAATCAGGGGGAAAACAAATTGTATCTCAATCAGGGAGAATTTAAATTCAAAGATGTGACATCCGAGGCAGGAGTAGCGGGGACCCGCGCCTGGAGTACCGGTGTGGCCATGGCGGATATTAACGGGGACGGGCTACTGGATATCTATGTTTGCAACTCCGGAGATATCAGCGGAGATAACAAACAAAATGAACTGTTCATCAATAACGGTGACGGCACCTTTACCGAAATGGCTTCCCAATACGGTCTGGCTGACCAGGGCTATTCCACCCATGCGGTATTCTTTGATTATGACAATGACGGTGACCTGGATGTCTATTTACTTAATAACAGCTATACCGCCATAGGTAGCTTTAACAAAATGCAGAACGAACGGCCCCGCAGAGATCCTGTGGGGGGGGATAAGCTTTTCAGAAATGATGGTGATAAGTTTACTGACGTAAGTGAGGAAGCCGGCATTTATGGCAGCCTGATCGGTTTCGGTTTGGGCATCACCATCGGGGATGTCAATCAGGATGGCTGGATGGATATTTTCATATCCAATGACTTCTTTGAGCGTGACTATCTCTATATCAATAACCAGGACGGTACATTCACCGAAAGCCTTGAGGATTACATGCGCTCCACCAGCGCGGCCTCTATGGGTGCTGACATCGCAGACATTACCAATAATGGACTTCTTGACATCTTTGTCACGGACATGCTGCCGGAATCTCCCGAGCGCCTGAAGCAGGTAACTACTTTTGAAAGCTGGGACAAGTTTCAGTTTAATGTAGAACACGGCTACCACTACCAGTATAACCGTAACATGCTCCATGTGAACAACGGTGACGGATCCTTTAGCGAAATGGGGAGACTCGCCGGGGTGGAAGCCACCGACTGGAGCTGGGCAGCGCTGATCTTTGATATGGATAATGATGGTCATAAAGATGTCTTTGTGGCTAATGGCATCTATCAGGACATCACCGATCTGGATTACCTTAACTTCATAGACAATGAAGAAACCAAGCGTAAAATAATCACGCAGCAGGGAGTGGACTATTCTGCTCTAATTGATCCTATTCCAATCAATCCCGTTTCCAATTATGCCTATAAGAACCATGGTGACTTAATATTTACCAACGTCATCCACGAATGGGGCATGGGTGACCCGATCCACTCAAACGGATCTGCCTATGGTGATCTGAACAATGACGGAACACTGGACCTGGTGATCAACAATGTAAACAGCGAGGTGCTGATCTATAAAAATAACAGTTTATCACATTTTCCTGATAACCATTATCTACAGTTCCATCTCAAAGGAAAAGGAAAAAATACCGCTGCCATAGGTACGCAAATCAGGATAAAAGCCGGAGATCAGATTTATTATCAGGAATCAATGCCAAACAGGGGATTTCAGTCATCAGTAGACCCTAAGCTAACATTTGGCATGGGTGAACATACTGTTGTAAATGAAATTCAAGTAAGATGGCCTGATGGATTGGTTACAGTCTTAATTGATATTCCAACCAACCAATTACTCACCCTTTCATGGGCGGACGCTAAAGAATTGGACAGTCCTTTCTTTCCTGCAGCGTCCTCCCCTATTTTTTCGAAAACCGGTTCAAAAGAAATCATGGACTTCACCCACCAGGAAAATCAGATGGTAGATTTTGACCGGGACAGGCTCACCTATCATATGCTCTCCACTGAGGGGCCAAAAGCAGCATTTGGAGATATCAACGGTGATGGCCTGCCGGATGCTTACCTTGGAGGGGCCAAGGGACATCCCGGGAAGCTTTTTTTACATCAGAAGAATGGAAGCTTTAAATTATGGGATCAAAAGTTTCTGGAAGAGGATAAGTTTTCAGAGGATACCGATGCCGTATTCTTTGATGCCAACGGTAACGGTCATTTGGACCTTCTCGTAACTTCTGGAGGAAATGAATCCGGATTTGGGGCACCTGACCTGGCAGACCGCCTATACCTGAATGACGGGAAGGGGAATTTCACCAAATCTTCCACTAGCAATCTGGATGTCTTAAAATTAAGCAGTTCAGTAGTCAAAGTAATAGACATTAACGATGATGGCCACCCTGATCTGTTTATCGGAGGACGGCTGATACCATTTGTATACGGGGTGAAAGCCAGCAGCCATATCTTTATCAATGATGGCAAAGGAGCTTTTACAAACGTCACTTCATCACTTGCTCCCGAGCTGAAGGATGTAGGCATGGTGACCGATGCCGCCTGGGTGGATTATGACGGTGACGGAAAGGAAGATCTCATACTGGTGGGTGAATGGATGGCTCCTACTATTTTCCAAAACAAGGGGAATGGATTAGAGAAATTAAATATACCGGCATTTGACGATTACATTGGCTGGTATCAGGCCATATCGGTGGGAGATTTTAACAATGACGGCAGACCTGACTTCGTTCTTGGAAACCACGGGAAAAACTCCCGCTTTAAAGTTTCAAAGGAAAATCCGGTGGTCATGTTTGTAAATGATTTTGATGCTAATGGAAGTATCGAACATATATTCACCCAAAGAGTGAATGACAGTCACCGACCTTATACATTAAAACACGAACTGGAAAGACAGATACCGTCCGTGAAAAAAAGATACCTCAAGTACAGCTCTTATAATAATCAGGTATTGGAAGATATATTCCCAACTGAAAGCCTGGAAAATGCTGTAAAACAGAAAATGAACCAACTCTCTTCTCTGGTGATGATCAATAAAGGAGGCGGAGAATTTGATATCCAACCATTGCCACGATGGGCACAGCGGTCTTGGGTGTATAGTATCCTGGTCACAGATGTAAACGGTGACGGGATTGAGGACTTGATACTGGCAGGGAACCTCTCGGCAGCCAAACCGGAAGTCGGCCAGTATGATGCCAGCTACGGAGATGTACTGATCGGAAATGGAGACGGCACATTTGAATACTTACCGAATGTAAAGCATGGATTGAAACTGAAAGGTGATATCCGTGATCTTCATAGCTTAGAGCTCAATGGCAAAAGGATGCTGATGGTGGTGAAGAATAATGATGCAGCGGAGTTTTGGGAGTATTAGTACGAAGTAAGAAGTACGAAAGAAAGAAGTTAAAAGTGAGAAGTAAGAAGTTAAAACAACGTGACCGTGCCGTAGGTACGGAATATTAAAACGATTTAAAAGAAAAGAATGATTCCTGTTTATCAGCAGGTATATACATCGAATAATGAAGTGAAAAAAGTGTCAATGAAAATTAGGACGAGACAATGTACGAACCACGACGAAGATTTGATCTTGCCTGTTTCCACTAGGTAATCTCCCGTAAGGGATGGCATTAAGAATTTATTACTTAGACCTGAAGACCCTGTCCCAAGAGAGACGTATCGGGAGCTTAACTTAAAATTCCCATAGAGGCAGCCTATGAAGATTAAAAATATCGAATTAATTTCTCTGCCCTGAATGGAATTCCTAGCCTGAAAGGCTTACCCTAAAATAGCCATAGGCAAACCTATGGATAAAAATAATGAAATATATCTCTGCCCTGAAGGGCTGACTATCGGAAGAAGAAACAACTTAATGAATAAAATTTTACCTATAGCCATACTCATATCACTGTTTTCCTGTAGCCAGCCGGAAGAAGAAGAAAAGTTGTTTACACTTCTTTCTGCAGAAGAGACGGGGATTCATTTTAGCAATGATCTGGAGGCTACGGAAGAGCTCAACATCCTAGAATACCTCTATTTCTACAACGGTGGCGGTGTGGCTGTGGGGGATGTGAACAACGACGGGTTAGTAGATATATACTTCACTTCCAATCAGAGCAGCAATAAGCTTTATCTGAACAAAGGTGATTTTAAATTTGAAGACATCACTGATATTGCAGGAGTAAGTGGTGACGGTGGTTGGTCCACCGGGGTGACCATGGCGGATGTGGATGGTAATGGCTTTTTGGACATCTATGTCTGTCAGGTAGGCGATTACAAATCCCTATCAGGAAGCAATAAGCTTTATATGAACAATGGTGACGGCACCTTTACGGAGAAGGCTGCTGAATATGGGGTAGATTTCGTCGGTTTTTCTACCCATGCCCTGTTTTTTGACTATGACAATGACGGGGATCTTGACCTATATTTACTCAACCACTCCATCAAAAAACCGGAAGTATTCAGTGAAGCGGAAGCCAGGAATCTGACCCAGGATGCCAAAGGCGGTGATCGCCTTTTCAAAAATCTGGCTTCGGAGGGTACAAAAGCATTTGAAGATGTCACCCAGGAAGCCGGCATTTATAGCAGCAGTCTTGGATTTGGACTGGGAGTATCGGCAGCTGATATTGATCAGGATGGCTGGATGGATCTTTACATATCTAATGATTTTGCTGAAGATGATTATCTGTATCTGAATAACGGGGATGGGACTTTCAGGGAAGTACTGGGAGAAAGCATCACGCAAACCAGCCGGTACAGCATGGGCAATGACATCAATGACATCAATAACGATGGATTCCCCGATATTTTCACTACTGATATGCTACCCGAAGACCCGGCTATTTGGATGAAGTCGGTCGGCGAGGATAAGATAGAAGTATATGATGTCAAAACCAGGTTTGGCTACAAAGATCAATATGTAAGAAACCACCTGCAGCTGAACCTCGGTAACGGCTCCTTTAGCGAAATTGCGCTCTTAACAGGAACCTATGCTACCGACTGGAGCTGGTCACCGCTGATATTTGATATGGATAACAGCGGATATAAGGACATCCATGTGACCAATGGCATCTACAAAAGGCCCAATGATCTGGACTTCATTCAGTACAGCCAGACTCCTTCCGGTCTTTCTGCAAATGAAATCGCTGAAAAACAGATAGAAATGCTTCCCACTGTGAAGCTTGCCAACTACGCCTTCAGAAATCTGGGAGAGCTCGGTTTTGAAAACGCATCGACAGACTGGGGACTGGACCAGCTCTCCTACTCTAACGGATCTGTATATGCAGACCTGGACAATGATGGAGATCTTGATCTCATCATCAATAACATAAACCAGCCTGCCTTTATATATAAAAACAACAGTGAGAAATCGGGAAACCACTTTCTGCAGATTGATCTGGTCCAAGATGTGCTCAATACTGTGGGGGTGGGCGCTGAAGTGTATGTGATCTCAGACAAGGGAACATTACACCAGACGCTGGTAAACAGCCGTGGCTTTCAGTCTAGTGTCAGCAATACCCTTACTTTTGGATTGGGAACTGATCCTCATATAAAAGATTTAATAGTAATCTGGCCTGGAGGGGAAGCGGAATCATTTTTAGCCCCAGATACCAATCAGAGAATCAGCCTGCGAAAAGGAAGTGGTAAGCCATCTGCCAGACCCCGTACAGAAGAAAACACGAAATTAACCGCTAGCCTTTTCCCTGGAGAGTACCGCCATCAGGAAAATAGTGAGTACAGTGATTTTTCGAAAGAGTACCTGATTCCCCGCAAATATTCTACCGAAGGACCTGCACTGGCAGTGGGGGATGTTAACGGAGATGGGCTGGAGGATATTTATTTCGGAGGTGCTCGCAACCAGCCGGCCGAGCTCTATCTACAGCAAAGTGATGGAATGTTTGCTAAACATGAGGTACCTGATTTCGAAAAACTTAAAATGGCGGAAGACGTGGATGCCGTATTTTTGGATATCACCAATAACGGTCATCTGGATTTATATGTAGTCAGTGGCGGAAATGAATTTGCCGAAGGCCAGCTCTACAATTTCGACCGTGTTTATATCAATGACGGCAGGGGTAATTTCAGTTTTTCACCCATGGCCTTACCTCCACTGGGCACTAACGGCAAAACGGTGGCAGCAGGAGATTTTAACGGTGATGGCTATACAGATTTATTTGTAGGTAGCAATATTTCCCATGGACAATATGGCAAGACGCCTGAATCATACCTGCTTTTGAATAACAGGCGGGGCGGATTTATACCGGCCACTGACCAATTTGCTCCGGAACTTAAGCATGCAGGAAAAATAAATGCATCCCAATGGTATGATATCACCGGAAATGGGGCCCTGGATTTGGTAGTGGCCGGAGAATGGATGCCTGTCCAGATTTATCAAAATGATGGAAAGGGCAATCTATCCCTAATGGACCTGCCAGAGCTAGATAAAGAAAAAGGTTGGTGGAATTCCTTAAGCATAACCGGAAAAGGCAATACTCTTCAGATCATAGCCGGAAACCATGGACTAAACAGTAAGCTTAAAGCCAGTTCAGAAAAGCCCTTAACACTTTATCTCAAAGATTTTGATGGAAACAATCAGCTAGATCCTATTCTGTTTCACCATATGGGAGAAAGCCATGTCCCTTTTGCCTCAAGAGATGATCTGATCAAGCAAATCCCATCCCTGAAAAGAAAACACGGATCTTATGTAGAATATGCAAAACTTGATCAGCCTTCACAGCTATTTAATGAAAAAGAGCTGGAAGATGCAGTAAAACTAGAAGTAACCCAATTTCAATCCGGAGTCTTTAATTTCACGGGGATAGATTTCATATTTGAACCTTTTCCTTTGGTAGCCCAGTTCAGTCCTATAATGGACCAAGTATATCTAAATGAATCCGGAACTATTTTCACTGTAGGCAACTTTTATCCCTACAGAACTGACATCGGAAAAGCCGCTGCCAAACCCTTTAACCTGTTGAAGAAAGATTCGAATGGTATGATCCATCAAATTACTTCACTAAATCAAAAAGAGTTTTGGGGTGAGTATAGGAAGATCGAGGCGATAATTGTAGGCGGCACCCAAAAATGGTTGGCTGTAAGAAATAATGACCACCCAGTTCTTATAGAAATAAAAAAATAAATCCGGCAAACTAGCCTTGAGTATTAATTTATTTTATATTTGAAATATATCCTAAAACTATTGATAATTAGAATGTTGAATTAGCATAGTTTGAAAAGTAAGAATATGAAGCGTCCCAGTAACCTGTTTCTGATACTACCCCTAATCCTGTCCATTAGCTTTACATCATGTAAAGAGAATACCGAGTATGTGGAAGCCCTTTCGGGAAGTGAAGCACTCTACAATGCCAATAAGTACATTACAGAGGTCATGATTCATGACATCTTCTCCCCTCCTGTCGCTTCCAGAATATATGCATATCCAAATATTGCTGCCTATGAGGTGGCAGTATTAGCAGATCCAAAATTTAAATCGCTGATGGGTCAGTTAAATGGTTTTGAACCGACCAGCTTTGACATACCGGAAAAAATCCATTATCCACTGGCCTCCATCACCGCTTTTTATGAAGTGGGCTTGCAACTTGTATTTTCAGAGGACAAACTGATCGAACAAAGGGATGCTATATATGCAGACATTAAAAAGAAAGGAATACCTACAGAAACTTACAATAACTCCATCAAGCTAGGTAAAGATATGGCTGCCCATGTGATGGCCTACGCCAGTAAGGACAATTACCACCAGAGCAGGTCATTTGAAAAATATACCATTCGCAAAGAAGAAGGTACCTGGCAGCCTACACCTCCTGTTTATATGGAAGGTATAGAGCCGCACTGGAGAAAAATACGCCCATTTTTCCTAGATTCTGCTGCTCAGTTTAAGTCTATCCCTCCTACAGCTTTCAGTAAAGAAAAAGACAGTCAGTTTTATACTGAAGCCATGGACGTATTTAATATTACCAACAACCTCACTAAGGAGCAGACGGACATTGCTATGTTCTGGGACTGTAATCCCTATAAAATGAATGTAAAGGGACATGTGATGTTTGCCGAGAAAAAAATTACTCCCGGAGGCCACTGGATGGGCATAGCGTCCATCGCCGCAAAGACCAATAATCTGGACTGGAAAGGGACTACAGAGGCCATGGCCTTTACAGGCTTATCCATCATGGACGGCTTCATCGCTTGTTGGGATGAAAAATACAGAAGTGTGCTGATCAGACCGGAGACCTATATTAATCAGCATATAGACGAAGAATGGTTACCATTATTACAGACTCCTCCATTCCCGGAATATACTAGCGGCCACAGTGTAATCTCCACTGCTGCCTATAAAGCTTTAACTCATTTGTTTGGAGAACCTTTTCACTTTGTCGATTCTACAGAAGTAGCTTACGGGCTGCCAGTAAGGGAATTTGATTCTTTTAAATCAGCTGCAGAAGAAGCTGCCATCAGCCGGCTTTATGGAGGAATCCACTACATGCCCGCCATCGTCCACGGCCAGATTAAAGGTGCCAAAGTGGGTGATTTGCTGATTTCGAAGGTTAAGACGAGGAATGAGAATTTGGCAGAGGTCTCGGATGTTAGGTGACGGATGCCGGATGTCCGATGTCTGATAAAAAAAAGTAAGTAGTTAAAAAAAGGACGGAAGACCGAAGACGGGAGACGGAAGAAACTGTTCGATGAAGGATGTCCGATGTTGGAAACTCTTGATACTGATATCTTGATACTTGCTACTATACGTGGTCAGTAGACCGTCGACTACGCCACGGGCGCAAAAGTGTTGACTGTATTACTGAAAAAACTTCTTATCCAGAATATATTCCTCGGCTGCAGGATGAAGGAGATACTTGACCGAGAAGCCGTTTTTGATGGATTTTCTGATGAATGTGGCGGAGATGTCGATAAGTGGAGCCTCCACATACCTGACATTTTCATGCTCAATTTCTTTCGTATCTCCCGGCCTGGGATAGATATACAACCCATAATATTGAAGCACCTGTTCGGCGTTTTTCCATTTATGGAAATGCTTCATATTATCACCACCTATGATAAGTTTGAATTCGTGCTGTGGGTGTTTGTCAGCTAGCAGCGTTAGCGTATCTATGGTATAGCTGGGCCTTGGCATATGGAATTCAATA
>DATHVH010000356.1:0-3287 GCA_035461405.1 Anditalea sp. | reverse complement strand
CCATGCCGAAATCAACTATAAAAAATTTATCCGCAAGATAGATACAAAAGGATTTGACATTACCCCTATCTATACAAAAGATGATGATGAAGACCCAGTAGAGGACATCATTCAAAAAGCAATAGAAATAGAGGCTGATGGAATCATTATAGGAGCCAAAGGCAGGACTGCAGCAACTGCCCTTTTTATAGGAAGCATGGCCGAAAGGCTTATTCAATTGAACGATAAATTTCCCCTCCTAGTCACCCGCCCCAAAGGCAAAAATGCTGGACTTTTGGATTATATACTGGAAATTTAGATATATAATGATCCCAAGTCGAGAGTCTATAGCTGATAGTCCATAGCCAAAAGGCAATCCCCATATTCAATCCAATGAACAATGTTCAAGTATATCGCGGTTGATTAGAAAATCTTAATGTTCAATGATTGAGCGTATAATTCATATGTTCATATTTTTTATTCTTCATGACCTGTCCCGATTTGTCGGAATAGCCCGTCCCGGTCTTGATTCGGGAAAACCTCACTTTTATAATCATCTCATTGTGTGAGATATATCTCCTGTCTGATTTCATCTGTAGTTAATCTGATCCAATCCCGTAGTCTTTGGATTGTTAAAACTTCTTTCCCCTGTTATCCACTAACCCTACTAATTCCTAATCCCATTAATAATCGATCCCACAAGCATAATGTAGAAACCTATCCCTCCAATTACTTCTGCCCATATAATAACCGAAAAAGAAACCAAAGCTCTTTCGAGATTATATAAATCAATATCCAACCAATTGGCCAACAGCACAGTACATGAAAATTTGATGAACAAAAAAAACCTTAGAGGGTTCATATAAAACTGATCTATTACATAATTCTTTGGCGTTAATACGCTTTAATAATGGTTCCTTCTCATTACTCTAATTTTATCTATTGGCTATGAAAAATCTCTCTTCCATTCTACTACTCATGACTTTCCTATTTTCAGGCTGTTTTACCCAAAAAGATTATATCGCTGAATATGATTTTAACTATAATGCCAAGTTCAAACGTTACAAAACCTATGGTTTTATGCAAAATACAATTACCGATACCACAGGATTTTATAATGCCATCGAGAAAACCATCGCCTCTCGACTTGGTTCGCAGGGATTTAGGCTTCAGGACGATAAGCCTGATTTGTTGATCAATTATAAAATATTTTTTGATGAAGTCAAATATAGGGGGTATGAGCAGCCAAATTTTGAATCCTGGTTAAAAAGGCAGGGAACTCCGGTAGTAGAGAAAGACGATGAGGAAGAAGAAAGGAAGATTTCAAACAAAGATGAAAATTACAATAATATAAAGTATTCCGAAAATTCAGGAATGTTGGTCATTTTTGTAATTGACAATAAAAAAGGCCATACGGTTTGGCAAGGTTATACTGCAGCCACTTTTGATTATCTTTCTCCAAACATCCAATCTGATTTGACAAGGGCTACCTATAGGGTGATGGATCAATTTCGGATACTGACAAGGATTAATTAAGGGATGGGGTCAGGGCTATTCCTAAAACCCAGATTTTGAAAATCTTTAGCAAATACTTTTGATTTCTAATTTTTAAAAAGTCCTTTAAATTCCTGAAAACAGGCATTTAAAGGACTTTTGCATTGATAGTAAATAAAAATATTTTTTTTTCATTTTAATATAAAATTTCTTGTCCACTTTCTTATTGGATACCGTTTTGTTGGTAATATTATAAAGGATCGATCTGAATAACTGATATGGCATTACATTTTTTCCGGAAAAAAAGCGTCTTTGGGGAGAAACTCTTAACTTAGACAGCTAGATTATATCCAACTGAATGGTTTTATATTTTGACAAGGGACTATCTGATTAATCCAATTTTACTATGGTCTATAAACTTTTAAGTCATAAATTTTTTCTGCGGTTTTAAACTTATCCCCACATTATGAGTCTAAGAATTGCATGCTTGAATTGAATGATCCAGAACTTTTAGCACTAATAGCCAATCCCGAGACCAAAGAGAAGGGATTCAGAATATTGATAGAAACCTACCAAAGGAGAGTCTATGGGGTGATCAGAAAAATGGTCATCATACATGAAGATGCCGATGACATTACTCAGAATACCTTTATCAAAGCTTATAAGAACCTTTCAAAATTTCAAGGCAACTCTACTATCTTCACATGGCTATATAGAATAGCGACAAATGAAAGTTTAAATTTTCTTGAAAAGAAGAAAAAAAGGTTCTTTTTTCCCATAGAAGATCATCATGAGGTGATGTCCAGCTATATCGATTCTTCACCGGACATCAGTGGTAACGAAATAGAACGTAAACTGCACAAAGCAATATTGGGGCTACCTGAAAAGCAACGGTTGGTATTTAATCTTAAGTACTTTGAAGATCTGAGTTACGAGGAGATGGCTGTGATTACTGATACTTCAATTGGAGCTTTGAAGGCAAGTTATCATCATGCCGTAAAAAAATTAGAAATAGAATTAACCACTGAATAAACCTTTGAGCATTAGTCTTGTCTAATTACTTGAGCATGAAAAATATACCAAATAAAAACATATTCACCGAACCAGAGGGATACTTTGATAAACTCCCTGAAGAAATCATTTCGCGTAGAAAAAAACAAGTCCGACAGATTTATATAATACGTACAGCAGTAGCAGCTATGCTATTGATAGGGTTATCTTTTATGTATGTAATTTATCAGCCTGAAGAACCTACTAATTATGCCCTGGATCAGGGATTAGATGATGAGGTAGAACTTTATATTAGCAGCGGATACTGGCAGGCGGAAGATGTACTGCTATTAAGCGATGACCCCAATGACATACTGGATCAGATCATAGAGATGGAATACTTAGCCCATATGCCTGATCCAGACCCAATGGATGATGATTTCTGGTATTAATTAAAACTCTTATATAGCGATATGAAAAATTTACTTATAATAATATTTATGGTCTTCACTACAAGCGTATTGGCTCAACAGAGACGACCATCTGACCGACAGGACAGGTCATTTGATAATGAAAAATTGGAATCTGCACGTATTGCATTTATCACCAACCGATTAAGTCTTACCCCTACTCAAGCCGAGAAATTTTGGCCTCTCTATAATCAGAATTGGCAAAAACGAAGCGAATTAATGAGGGAAATGACTAAAATAAATAGGACTGAAACAGAAGAGTTGTCTGATCAAAGAGCCACTGACCTAATCAACAGAAAACTGGAAATACAGCAAAACCTTTTGGACATAGAAAAATCTTTTATGCGTGAGATA
>DATHVH010000355.1:0-18658 GCA_035461405.1 Anditalea sp. | reverse complement strand
AACACTTGCTCCAAAAGATAGTCCATAAAGTCTTCATTGGGTGATGAAAGCACGAGGGTGACTAAACTGGAGTAATAGTGTAAGCCACTTCTACTTACTTTGGTCTGACCTTTCAGACCCGAGAAGTTGAAGTAATTGTAGTTAAAAAACTCTTCACGTCCACCCTTTACAATTAAGCCTTTTAGGAATTGGGCCAAAATGTACTGGTGATGAAAGGGTAAATAAGCTCCTTTGTTCTTTAACGAAAATATAAGTCTTATTCTCACGGTTTTAAAAATGAAAAGTTAAACAATAATTAAATTTACTTTAATAATAAAGGGTGCGTTGCTTATTATAGTTCAAAATTAGTGATTAAATAATAAAAAACACTAAACGTTGAATCTAAAATGCATGATATCACCATCATGTACTACATATTCTTTACCTTCTATAGCTATTTTGCCATTTTCCCGACAGGCCGCTTCAGATTTATGCACCTCATAATCCTTAAGTTTTATGACTTCCGCTTTAATAAATCCTCTTTCAAAATCAGTATGTATTACCCCTGCTGCCTGAGGAGCTTTCCAGCCTTTTTTGATAGTCCAAGCTCTTACTTCTTGTACACCGGCAGTAAAATAGGTGATCAGATCAAGAAGACTGTATGCGCCAGCTATCAGTTTATTAAGACCACTTTCTTCAAGGCCATATTCTGATAGAAACATTTCCTTTTCATCTACATCGTCAAATTCTGCAATCTGTGATTCTATAGCTGCACATAATATAATAATCTCAGCATTTTCATCTTTGATGCTGTCTCTCAACTGGTCTACATACTCATTGCCGGTAAGGATACTAGCTTCGTCCACATTAGCTACATATAGTACTGGCTTTATGGTGAGGAGATGAAGGTCCCTTACTGCTTCCAATTCTTCTTTATCAACGTCAAGTGATCGGGCATTCTTGCCTTCTAAAAGACATTTTTTGAAGTTGGTCAAAATCTCCAGGTCTTTCCGTGCTTTAGCATCACCAGATTTGGCTATTTTTTCTAAACGCTGAATTTTCTTATCAACTGATTCTAAATCTTTCAGTTGTAGTTCAGAATCTATGACTTCCTTATCAAAAACAGGGTCTACACCGCCGGCTACGTGGACTACATTGTCATCTTTAAAGCACCTTACAACATGTACTATGGCATCGACTTCTCTAATGTTGGCCAAAAACTTATTTCCGAGACCTTCCCCTTTACTGGCACCTTTTACCAGTCCAGCTATATCAACAAATTCTATTACGGTTGGCATTACCCTATTAGGGTTTACCAGGTTTTCCAAAATTTTCAATCTATTATCTGGAACAGTTACCACGCCCACGTTCGGTTCGATCGTACAGAAAGGAAAATTAGCTGCCTCAGCCTTTGCACTGGATAATGCATTAAATAAAGTTGATTTGCCGACATTGGGCAAACCCACTATCCCACATTGTAATGCCATGAATTTTAATCTTATTAAATTTTAAATATTCGGTACTCTCTGTACCCTTTGTAGAATTCTTTAAATGATACACGAAAGATAGTGTATATCGGGATTGCAAAAATCATCCCAAGAACTCCTGCGATTTTTGCACCGACAAAGATAATAACAAATATTTCAAGTGGATGGGCTTTTACGGATTTAGAAAAAATAATTGGCTGTAAAAGAATATTATCGGTCACCTGCACTAGTGCAAATACTGAAATAATCCTGAGAGAGAAAAAGATAACATCTGTACTACCGCTAAAATCACCAGTAGATAAGCCCACCAGAATTCCAAAAATGGCCCCTAATAATGGCCCTGCGTACGGGATTAAATTAGCCACGGCCGCAAATATGGCAATAGTAAATGCATATTCCACATTCATGAGGCTTAGTCCCAATGCAGCCATGGAAAAGATGGCAGTCATTTGGATCAATAGTCCGATAAGATAATTGGATAAAAGGGTCTCAACTTGATGAAATGTTCCCACAGATAATTCAAAGTACTTATTAGGCACTAAATTGATTATATTTCTTCTTAATAGCCCTTTTTCTAGCAAAAGGAAAAAGGATATAAAGGAAATAGCTAGAAGGCTAATCAGAAAATTGCTCGTAATATTGATGATGCCGTTTATAAAACCTTGAATATTTATTTCACTAAAACTCATCATAAGATTATTTCGCACCATCGTAATTAAAAAACCAGGTTCGTTTCTCACCAGATCCCACTTGATGAGTATATCTTCAATAAAGCTTAGAGGCCGCTGTATCTGTTCGTACAGGAAGTCTATGTCCATATCGTAAATTATACCTATTTGAGCCCTTATTAATGGTATAAACAATAGGCTTATAAAAAATATTACCGATAGTATAGCGAGAAAGGAAATCAGAATAGCTGTCCATCTGGGGATATGCTGTCCAAATATATGAATACTGTTAATTCTATTAGTCAAAGGTCTTAGTGCTGCAGCCAATACCATCGAGAATAAAAAATAAAGTGTAATATTCGAAAAATACCATCCTAATAATATAAGTATGAGGATAATCACCAATATGGATAATAACAGTTTATTCATAAATGGAATCACTTAAATAAAAATGACCGTATGGCCAGATAGCTTGTTTATAATATTTAATGCTTTCGAAAATAATAATGAAGATCAGCACGGTAAATATATCAAGATCTATTCAAGAAAATATGTTTATACATAAAGAATACAAAAGAATAAATTCGGATGTAAGCTTCATTTAATATGTATACAAGTAACATACACTTAAAGCAACAAGAAGATCAAAATGGAATGAGGGCAAATTAGTTTAATGTGGTAGGTTGCCTGTGGACGATATATCCGATATAATATAAACCAATAAATGATTCAGTAGAAGATAATCCTATAAGCTGATGTAAATACTTACCTTAATTTAAAGTGAATATTTGAATATCGTATTTCTTTTTATATATCAGCCTTGTTAACAGTAATAGACATCAACTAGCAAAAGAATGGACAAAGACTAGATAATGCCAGCTTCGGTCTTCGGTCATTGGTCTTTCGTCCCGTAAGCCAAAGAAATACAGCTTACTGGCATCATTGCGGAACCAAATCCTTATTTTAATAATATAAAAAAAAGGCATCCTCCCTGTTTTAGTGAGAATGCCTTAATAAATCTTTTAAGGAAATTTTATTCCCATTTAAGCTCATCTCCAAAAGGAGTAGGTGTAGCTTCAGCTGCTACCTGATCTTCCTGAGGCTCGTCAAATTGCGAAAAATCAAAATCAGACATTAAATCGTGCTTTACATGATCAACCACATCCTGTAATGCTTCTACGAATTTCCCAAAATCTTCTTTGTATAAAAATATCTTGTGTTTTTCGTAGACAAAACTATCATCCTTTGTTTTTCTCTTACTTTCAGTGATAGTAAGATAATAATCATTTGAGCGAGTCGACTTGACATCGAAAAAGTACGTTCTCTTTCCCGCCTTTACTTTTTTAGAGAAAATTTCTTCTCTATTAATTCCGTTTTTCTCTTCCACTGTCCAAAATTTAGTTTCCGTCTTATTTAGATAAAATCAGGACAAGTTAAAGGTTTTCAGTTATTAAAATCAACACAATTTGGTATTTTTTTATACTATATAGATATAAACCTCTGTTAATCGTTAAAATATGCCCAGAGAGGGCAATATTAATACAACAAAAGAGTGGTTACTGCCACTCTTTTGTTTATTCTCCATGCATATATTTCTTTTTCTCTAAGAGTCTTTCTTCAGATTCCCTATGATCAGGGTCATCCACACAGCAATCTACTGGACATACTGCTGCGCACTGAGGTTCTTCATGAAAACCCATGCACTCTGTACACTTATCGGTGACGATGTAATAAAATTCATCGGATATAGGTTCTTGCTTCTCGCTGGCATCTACTACAGTACCATCTTCCAATACAACTTCCTTCAAATTAGTACCTCCAGCCCAAGTCCATTCTATTCCGCCTTCGTAAATAGCTGTATTGGGACATTCAGGTTCGCATGCACCACAGTTGATGCATTCGTCGGTTATCATTATGGCCATCTTTATCTGTTTTTTTGTCAAATCTACTAACCATTTAACAATCTCACAAAAATATTGTTGTCATGCTAACTAATTTATAACGAATCTAGCTTATTTAGGCATTATAAGCCAGATTAATTTATTTTTCTTTTAAAAATATCTTTCACAAACCTTCATGTCATCTTTATAAAATATATTTGTAAGGCAGAAAAAATAAGACATGACACTTCAAGAAAGAATAAACGCATTTATAAAACTTGGCAAACGGATTTCATTATTAGAAAGTCAGGAACTAGACGACTTGGCCAGAAGAGTAGAAAATGGCAATAGCTGGTTTACTCGTGAGAGTGTAAAGAATGCTTTGGACTCCTTAGTATTGTTATTGGAGGAAGATGCATTACACCAGTGGGCTAATAAATACCCTATACAAGACGATGTTGATTCCAAAGAAGTAGGTGTGATGATGGCAGGTAATGTTCCCGCTGTAGGTTTTCATGATATGATGAGTGTATTGATCAGTGGTCATAAAATGCACGCCAAGCTAAGTTCTACAGACGAATACTTGATGCGATGGATTGGAAATGAATTAATATTGATAGATCCTCGATTTGAATCAGTCATATCATTTCAAGACATGTTAAAGGATAAAGATGCCTATATCGCTACAGGAAGTGATAATTCTGCCAGATACTTTGATTATTATTTTGGAAAATATCCGCATATCATAAGGAAGAACCGTACTTCAGTAGCCGTACTAAGGGGAGATGAAACTGCCGAGGATTATATGGCATTAGGTAAAGATATTTTTTTATATTTTGGACTAGGTTGTCGAAATATTTCTAAACTGTATATAAACAAAATAGAGCAGCTCCAGGATTTTTTAGGTGCTATAGAGTCTTATAATTCTATCATTCATCACCATAAGTATCGGAATAATTACGATTATAATAAGTCTATCTATCTTGTAAATCAGCGACCGCACCTTGATAATGGATTTCTGCTTTTGACCACTGATGATAATCTTGTCTCGCCAATTTCAGTACTTTACTATGAGCTTTATGAGGACCAGAATGATTTAGAATCTAAACTGGATACTCATCAAGATAAAATACAATGCGTGGTGAGTAAGGATGGTAGGATTGCAGGAAGTATACCTTTTGGGGAAGCTCAATGCCCAGGAGTGCAAGACTATGCAGATGATGTTGATACCATGGAATTTTTGATAAGCTTATATGAATAGCATTCATTGATATAAGCAGATATGAATATACTACCCAAAAAGTCCTGGAACTTATCTTTTCCATCACCCTTTGAAATAGCATTGCTCTTATCAGCAGTAAGTTTTATTGCAGCCGTGATTATTACACTTCCCAGTGGAGATAATGTAGGTACTTATTCTTGGAAGGTATTACAGTTTTGGAAAATAGGCTTTTGGGAATTGCTGGAGTTTACACTTCAGATGGTCTTAATACTAGTTTTTGGTCATGCGCTTGCTATTAGCCCTTTGGTGAACAGGCTTTTGGGGAATTTAGCTAGTAAAGCAAATACTAATACTAAGGCGGTAATGATCACCGCATCAGCCACCTTAGTGGCAGGGTATATTAATTGGGGTTTTGGCTTGATATTAGGCGCTATTTTGGCCAGAAAAATTGGAGATAATGCTGCTAGTAGAGACATTCGGATCAATTATCCCTTAGTTGCCGCTGCAGGGTATGTGGGTATGATGGTTTGGCATGGAGGTTTTTCTGGCTCAGCTCCACTAAAGGTAGCAGAACCTGATCACTTTCTGGCACAGGAGATTGGTGTTATAGGAATAGATTATACTATACTGAGCCTTTCAAATATCACCATAAATTTAATTTTGGTTATTGGAGTATTGATATCATTCTACTTGCTTTCCAGAGCTAATTATAAAGTTTCGTTTTATCCTTCCGAGCCACTTACTCTGATAAAAATTAACGAAAATAGAGGTATAGTAGGATTGATTATTGGGTTAATTATACTTGTACTTTGCCTATATGAATTTTTCTTAATTCCGTTGAATGGTTGGGGATTTATTAATCTGAATTTTGTAAATTTTTTACTCTTAGGTTTGGGATTGTGCTTACATATAGATCTTAAGTCTTATGTAAATGCTATCGAAGATGCAGTTAAAGGTGCTACGGGCATTATTCTGCAATTCCCGTTTTATGCTGGGATATTGGGGATATTAAAGTACTCCGGATTATTAATAATTATTTCGGGATATTTTGTAAAGATATCTTCTCCTAATACTTTTCCGTTGCTTACTTTTTTCAGTTCGGCTTTGATCAATTTATTTGTTCCATCAGGTGGTGGACAGTGGGCGGTACAAGGGCCGGTGATCATCGAAGCTGCCAAAGAAATGAATCTGGATATTCCTAAAATAATCATGACATTGGCATATGGTGATCAGGTTAGTAACATGTTGCAGCCATTTTGGGCGCTACCTCTGTTAGCCATTACTGGAGTGTCCGCTAAACAACTTTTAAAATATACTTTAATAGTGTTTTTGGTTGGAGTAGTAATTCTATCTGCCGGTGTTTATCTTATAAACTAATACTTGCCCTTACCCCTGCGTAAAAATATGCCTTATACTCTTTATAAATAAGAAACGAAGGCCATTTTTGCTTCCAAAATTCCCCTAATTTTTTATCTTTGCCTGAGATTAAAACGCAATTAAATAAATTCTTTACATAATTCATTTCAAAATGGCATTTGATATAGAAATGATCAAGGCAGTTTACGCTAAATTCCCACAGCGTATAGAGACTGCTAGAAAAATAGTGGGCAAACCTCTTACCCTTACAGAAAAAATTCTTTATTCCCACTTATCACAGGGTGAAGCAGATCAAGGATACGAAAGAGGTATTAATTATGTGGATTTTCAGCCTGATCGGGTAGCCATGCAAGATGCTACTGCCCAGATGGCTTTATTGCAGTTTATGCAGGCCGGAAGAAATAAAGTAGCTGTGCCATCCACAGTTCACTGTGATCACTTGATCCAGGCAGAAGTTGGAGCTACTGCTGATTTGAACAAAGCCAAAGATAAGAACAAAGAAGTTTACGACTTTCTTTCATCTGTTTCTAATAAATATGGTTTAGGTTTCTGGAAACCTGGAGCTGGGATCATCCACCAGGTAGTTCTAGAAAATTATGCTTTCCCAGGAGGTATGATGATCGGTACAGATTCACATACACCAAATGCCGGAGGTCTTGGCATGATCGCTATAGGTGTCGGTGGAGCCGATGCTTGTGATGTAATGGCAGGCTTACCCTGGGAGCTTAAATTCCCAAAACTTATAGGGGTAAAACTTACCGGAAAACTATCAGGCTGGACAGCTGCTAAAGATGTGATCTTGAAAGTGGCAGGTATCCTTACAGTAAAAGGTGGTACGGGAGCTATAGTAGAATACTTCGGTGAAGGTGCCAGATCACTTTCTGCTACCGGTAAAGGTACTATCTGTAATATGGGGGCTGAAATCGGAGCTACCACATCTATCTTTGGGTATGACGAAAAATCTGAGGAGTATCTTAGAGGAACAGATAGAGGTGATATCGCTGATCTGGCTAATGGTATTAAAGAACATCTTAACGGTGATGAAGGTGTGTATGCTAACCCTGAAAATTATTTTGATCAGGTTATTGAAATTAACCTTTCTGAACTTGAGCCGCATATCAACGGACCATTTACGCCAGATTTGGCTTGGCCAATTTCCCAGTTTGCTGCAGCTGTAAGAGAACACGGATGGCCTGAGAAACTTGAGGTAGGTTTGATAGGATCTTGCACCAACTCATCTTATGAAGATATAAGCCGTGCAGCATCTTTAGCCCAGCAGGCAGTAGATAAAAAACTAAGAGCTAAATCTGAATATACCATTACACCGGGTTCTGAGCAAGTTCGATACACAGTGGACAGAGACGGGTTCTTAGATACTTTCGGCGCTATGGGCGGTGTAGTACTGGCCAATGCTTGTGGACCTTGTATAGGGCAGTGGGCAAGACATGGAGCTGAGAAAAAAGAAAAAAATTCAATTATCACCTCGTTTAACAGAAACTTTGCTAAACGAGCAGATGGTAATCCGAATACACACTCTTTTGTAGCCTCTCCTGAAATCGTTACAGCTATGGCTATAGCAGGTAATCTGACCTTTAATCCACTTACGGATACACTTCCCAATGAAAATGGCGAGCAAGTAAGATTAGATGAGCCATCAGGACTGGAAATGCCTACTAAAGGATTTGCTGTAGAAGATGCGGGCTATCAGGAGCCAGCAGCTGATGGATCCCAAGTAAGTGTAATCGTAGATCCACAGTCTGACCGTTTGCAGTTATTGGATCCATTTAAACCTTGGGAGGGTACAGATTTAAAAGGTCTTAAACTTCTTATTAAGGCGAAAGGCAAATGTACTACTGATCATATCTCTATGGCTGGACCATGGTTAAGGTTTAGAGGGCACTTGGATAACATATCTAACAATATGCTGATCGGTGCCATAAATGCATATAATGACGAAGCCAATTCCGTTAAAAACCAATTGACAGGAGAGTATGGGGAAGTTCCTGCTGTCCAGCGTTATTATAAAGCAAACAACATAGGATCGATAGTAGTAGGTGACGAAAACTATGGAGAAGGATCTTCCAGAGAGCATGCGGCTATGGAGCCGAGGTTTTTAGGTGTGAGAGCTATATTGGTAAAATCATTTGCCAGAATCCACGAAACGAACCTTAAAAAGCAAGGGATGCTTGCTTTGACTTTTGATAATCCAAATGATTATGATCTTATCCAAGAAGATGATTCCATTGATATCATTGGTTTGGAAGAATTCTTTGCACCTGGTACTCCGCTTACTGTAGTACTGAACCATGCAGATGGCAGCAAAGATGAGATTAAAGTGCAGCATACCTATAATGCTGGACAGATCGGATGGTTCAAGGCTGGATCTGCTTTGAATATTATTAAAGAAAATAATAAAAAATAAATTTCTGACATAAACCAAATTCCTTTAAAAGGGCATGCTTTTTAGCATGTCCTTTTTTGTTTCATTTTTTCTGGGAATCTAACAATAAATACAGAATTTGGCATGGTATAATCTACCTGAAAAATTGATAGTTTTTCTTTGAGTTTTCGCCATTTGTTCCATTTTTAGATTTTCCCTATTACAAATTTGTTCATACTCTATTATCAGCAAGATATCTCATCCAATAAATTTTTTACCACTGCTTGTATATTAAAAAAATTTCTGCAAATTTGTACGAAATACAAAATACATATAACGAAATACAAAAATCAATATGGAAAATAGAGGTATCCATTCTACGTTTAAAAAGATCATCGATGATTCATCGGACTTGATCTTTTTGGCTGATGGGCAGTATCCATTCCATATTTTTTATAGCAATAAAGCTTTTGAAGCAGCCATTGGCAAACCAGTAATTGACCAATCTTTAGTAAGTTTAGGAGTAGATATTACTAAATTTAAGGAAAACGAACGTGTTAGCTTCCAAATAAGAGAACGTATATTATCTTTTGAATTTGAACCTCATCAGGGATTAGGGGAAAACTACCTACTTTTTCACAAAGGAATGAAGGTGAGCCAATCCGTATCTCCGATTACAGAAAACCTAAATCCATTTTTTGATAATAGTCTGGATATTTTTGGAGTAGGGGAAGGCACCAGTTTCACCTGGATTAGTAACTCTGTAACTAATGTGCTTGAGTATTTGCCTTCCGAATTTACGGATACCAGCCTGATACTTTTTGCTCATCCTGAAGATAGGGAAAGCTTCAAAAGGGAATTGAGCAATCTAAGAAGTCATAATAGAGTATCTACTTTTTCCTACAGATTTAAAACCAAATCAGGTGAATATAAATGGCTGGAATGGAATGTCATCTATATACAGGATAAATTCCATGCGGTAGGAAGAGATATCAACCAAATTAAGCAGGACCAGATAAAGCTTGATTCCCAAAACCAACTTTTCAAGATGGGGGAGTGGGCTGCTAAATTTGGTGTATGGGAAATCGACCTGCATACTTACAACGCTTTCTGGAGCAAGGAGATTTATGATATTAATGAAGTAGAGGAAGGTGTAAGCTTTAATATATTTGAATGGATTACATTTTGCTTTCCCGAATACCAAGCCCAGCTGAAAACTTCATTCGGAGCCTTATTGGAAAGAGGTAAAGAATTTGATCTCAAGGTTCAGGTATCTACAGGAAAAAATAATCGAAAATGGGTAAGGATTATCGGTAAAGGGGAAATGACCGATAATATGATTACCAAAGCTTTTGGGACCTATCAGGATATTACTGTGGAGGAAGAGATGGTAAAGGAACTTAGCCTTTTTAAGGAAATTCTTAACCTTACTCCCGATTCTGTACAGATATCTGACCTTGACGGACAGCTCATCTTCCAAAACCAGGAAGCAATAGATCGAGTAACTATAGATATAGAAGCTGGTTATCCATTAAATTTCAAAGAGCTGGAGCCTGCATTTAAAAAGCCAGGTGCGTGGGAAAGACAAATAGAAGCGTTAAGAAAGAACAAAGCTATGCTTACTTTGAGTGAGCATATGGGTGAAGATAATCAGCCTATACAGGTAGAGGTCAATACCACCTTAGTAACTATACAAGGTAAGGAGTATGTCTTAGCGATGTCAAGAGACATTTCTGAGAGGATATCGTTAGAATCATCACTTCGGGAGTCTAGCCGGTTCCTAGAGCGTGTTACAGATCAGATGCCAGGTGTTTTGTACCAATTGGTATTTGGGGAGGATGGGATATTACAATTTCCATACATCAGTAGTGGTATCAATAGAATTTTTGGAATTTCTGAGGAGGAATTTGAGAAGCATGGTGGTTTTGAAGCCGTACTTAATAGAATACATCCAAAGGATGTGGATGATTTTGTAGATGGAATCCTCCAATCAGCACAGACATTCAAACCATGGGATGGTCAGTTTAGAATCCTTTCAGAAAATGGCGAAAATTACAAGTGGGTGCAAGCTTCTTCTATTCCAGAAAAACTTACCAATGGTGAGATAACCTGGTATGGATACTTTACAGACATAACTGATATTAAGAAGACTGAAGATAGCTTGGAGAAAGCTAAAATAGCCGCTGAAGAAGCCAATAAAACGAAGTCTGATTTCCTTTCAATGATAAGTCATGAGATTCGCACCCCTTTAAATGCCATTTCGGGATCCGTATACTCTCTTCTTCAGGAATCATTGCCAAAAAATCTTGAGTCACCTCTTAATACTATCAATTTTGCTACTGAAAACTTAATAACTATCATTAATGATCTCCTGGATTTTCAGAAGCTTGACTTCGGTAAACTTAAACTGGAGAAAGGTCCTATAAATATAAAGAGTCTCGCCCAGATGGTAGTAGATGGCTTAAATCATCACGCTAAAGATACTGGTAATGTACTTAACCTTAATTTTGATGGTGAAATTAATTTTGAAGTATTAGGTGATAAAGTTCGTATAGGCCAGATTCTGAATAACCTGATCACTAATGCACTAAAATTTACTAAAAAAGGACAGGTAGATGTTAATGTAGCCTTAAAAGGTAAAACTGGTAATATGGCTGAGTTTTATTTTGAGGTTAAAGATACTGGAGTAGGAATACCGAGGGAGTATCATGATAAAATATTTGAAGATTTTGAACAGGTGAGCAATTCATTCAGCAGAAAATATGGCGGAACTGGTCTTGGACTTTCTATTACCAAGAAGTTACTAAAGCGAATGGACAGTTTCATTAATTTGGAATCTACAGTAGGTAAGGGAAGTAAATTCTTTTTTACCCTCAACCTTGAAGTAAGCACGGGTAATAAGATCGTCACAATGGATGCAATACCCTTGGATAGCTTCCACTATGGGCCTAAGCTTAATATCTTAGTAGCAGAAGATAATGAAGTAAATGCACTTGTATTAGGTAAAATTATTAAGAGATGGGGATTCGATTTTCACCGGGTATCAAATGGTCTGGAAGCAGTCGATGCTGTGGGGAAAAATAAATATGATGTGGTGCTGATGGATATTCAAATGCCTGTAATGAATGGCTTCCTGGCTACTGAAACTATAAAATCAATATCTACGGTACCGGTTATCGCACTCACTGCTGCTTCAAAAAGCGAGATACAAGACCAGATTACTGAAAATAATTTTGATGGGTATGTGTCCAAACCTATTGATGCAGATATGCTTTTAAAACAGATGCAAAAAGTGATCAATATTAATTAAGAGCGTTTGCCTTAGACAGGTACTCCGCAGCCAAAGGGAGAGAAGGGTCTCTGTCTACTACATCCTGTAGATACTTTATAGCAAGATCTTTTTCATTGGTCATTACATGATATATACCTTTATTTCTAAGGGCATATAGGTTTCTACTATTTTGTTTGAGGCTGAAATTTATATCTTCTAGACCTTCCTCATATTTACCCAAATAGAGAAGATACAACCCGCGATTATTGTAAAAATATGGCTGACGGGAGTTTAATTCTATAGCTTGTTCTATTGATGATAACGCTTTGGTATAATTCCCTTCTTCAAATGCTATCATAGATTCCAGATTATAAATATTTGATTCATTGGGATTAATTTCTATAGCGCTCATGAGATCTGCCTTGGCCTTTTCATATCTGCCCAAATAAAAATAAATGGTAGCACGGTTTACAAATAGGTCCGGATTTTCTTCATCCAAGCTTAGGGCCTGATCAAATGATGTTAATGCTTGATCATAATTTTTTATAGCTTCATAAGCTAATCCCTGTAGAAAAAATCCGTCACTATCCTGAGGAGAGATTTTTAATAGCTCTTTTGCATCAGCTAAAGCTTTATAGTTCTCTCCATTGTCCAGATAAGTTAGACCTCTCTGAAAAAAAGCTTCTTCATAAGACTGTCTATTATTAATTGCCTGGGTAAAATCCGAAATAGCCTTATCATAATTGGCTAATTTATAATAAGAGATGGCTCTATTATAATAAGCTTCTGCATATTTTTCATCAAGCTGGATAGCTTCATTATAATATTTAATAGCACTTTGAAAGTCGTTCTCTTGTACTTTGGCATTTCCTTTTAATAAAAATCGCCCTTTCTTATCGTCTGCAGAGTCACAGCTGATAAATGCAAGACATATGATAGTAATTTTTAATAATCTGATCATTCTTCTAAAGGCGTTTTAACTAGTTCTTTTTCTTCTCCAAATAAATGCGCAAATGGTTCAGCAGAAGGGGTGAGTTGGAAAGTCCTTTTTAAAATGGCCATTATAGGAATAATTAATATCATTCCTACCACTCCCCAAACTGCTCCTCCTACTAGTAACCCTACAAAAGTAATCATTGCATTTAGTTGTACATTGCTACCTACAATTTTTGGAGTCAAAAAGTTGCTTTCTATCATTTGGATGAAAGTAAATAATGCCACTACCGCCAAAGGAGTAAAAAGGCTATCTGTAGTAAGAAAAGAGAATATAAAAGGGAGAATTGCTCCTAAAAATGGACCTAGATAGGGTATTATATTTAATAGAGCTGCAAAAAGCCCAAAAAAGAGCGCATGCTTTACACCGAGTGCATATAGCGCTGCTGTATTTAGAACAGCCAGTATAGCCATGACTTTAAACATTCCCAAAATATAAAATTGAACTACTTTTCGGATGGAATGGAGTTCAGATTTGACTACGCCTTCTTTATGACGATCAAAAAATTTTGCCACAAAATCCGCCAAATGATCTCTATAAATAAGAAAAAAGAATATAAACACAGGGACTAGGATCACTCCGGCCAATGATCCTATAGCGTTCAATATAAAATTTGACAAGACAGCACTATTGGATTGCAAAAGCTGACCTATCTGGTTTCTTTCTATGCCTCCCCCGAGGCCTGTTTCAATACCTAGATTTGATTCCAAATACAGGTTAATCTTGTCAAGATAAAAATTTAGTCTTTGATCTACTCCTTCTAGATCCATGGTAAAGCTTTTGACCTGGACTACTACTACATGAATAATAATAACTATTATTCCTATCGCTGTGAGCAGGGCTATTACGGCACTCACCGTTCTGGGGATTTTATGGGCTTCCATCCAATTGCAGGCAGGAGTCATCAACATGGCTATATAACCAGCTAAAAACACAGGGATTAAAATGGACCTTCCGGTAATAAGTATAAATATGATAATAATAATCAGTACGGTGATGGCAAGGACTTTTAAATACCCTGGAAGTTCTATTTTACCCATGAATAAATTTAGACTGGAGATGGTTATTATAATAAAATGAGGCAAATGACCATCAAAAATTCATGGCTTTGTCAATCCAAAGGATAGAAGCTAATTTTCTGCCAATTTGTTTGGATGACGGCGATGCATGGATTTATTTTCTTTTAAGAGTTGTTGTGGGAGTATCGGAAGTTTAAACTTTAAAATTAAAAGCAGTGAGTCCTATTCATTAGATTTATTGTGTAGTTTTAATCTATTAAATACATACTGAAATAACCTATCAATATATTGCAGAATAAGAAAAGGAATTGGATAGTAGCTTCATTTATAGTGAGTATAGTTTTGCTAATCCTGAAATTTTATTCCTATTATCTAACGAATTCCACTGCCATTTTAACCGATGCATTGGAAAGCATAGTCAATGTAGTTGCTTCAGGTTTTGCTTTTTACAGTATTTATTTGAGTTCGCAACCCAAAGACACCAACCATCCTTATGGCCATGGCAAAATAGAATTTTTCAGTGCAGGAATTGAAGGAGTGTTGATAATTCTAGCTGGTGTCTTTATAATCTATCAATCTATTTACAGCTTTTTTTTCATTGAAACCTTGGAGAGTTTACCGATAGGTATATTGATTATAAGCTTTAGTGGGGTGGTTAATGGATTGCTTGGATATTTTTTAATCCAAAATGGGAAAATACTCAATAGTTTGACATTAGAAGCGGACGGAAAACATATATTAACAGATGCGATCAGTAGTGCGGTGCTGGTCATCGGGGTGAGTATTATTTACTTTACAGAATATTATATATTAGATAATATATTTTCATTTATGTTCGCTTTATACATCATCTATACAGGATATTTTTTAGTTCGCCGATCAGTGGCAGGCCTTATGGATGAGGCAGATCCCTTGACTATGGATACTGTGGTGAATATTCTTAAAAAAAATCGGGAAGAAAACTGGATAGATATCCATAATATGAGGGTACAGCAATATGGTACAGATCGCCATATTGATCTACATTTGACTCTTCCCTATTATTTTGATCTTAAGATGGTTCATGATGAAGTTGAATCGGTTGAAGAAGTTTTGGAAAAGGAGCTTTCTGGCTATGTAGAAGTATTTGTTCACGCAGATCCATGTGTTCCCCAAAAATGTTGTCATTATTGTCAGGTTAGAGATTGTGCTGTTAGAGAACAGCCTATAAAGAAAAAAATAAAATGGGATGTAAATAATCTTACTAAAAATCAAAAACATTATCATGAACATTCAAAAAAAGAAGATTTGAATTAGGCAATAATTCGAAAATTCATTGGTAAAAGTGGGTGTTTAGACTAAAAAATATTCCGTCTATATATTTTTTGCCTTATAAAATTTTTTTAAACGAATTATATTTTAAAAAATTGTCAAAATAATTAAAAATTTTTAATTTATATTAATAATAAAATATATTATATTATTATGTATAATTTATTATTAATATTATATTCTATATTATTTTAATTTAATTTAATAATTAATTTTTAAAAAATAAAATTTTATTATTTGATATATTCTCAATACTATATACTCAAAATAATTGATTATAAATCAGTATTAATGTATCTTGCTTACATAAACGCTAAACTTATATAGGTATGAACGAAGACAAACAATTTAGGATCATGATAGCAGTATCCGCTATCATTTGGGCGGTAATCGTTGGATTCATTATTGTAATATAATTGAAGTTCCGATTTAGCTAAAGCATTAAACTGTTATAAACAGTAATATTAAACTTTTAAATATGGTTAAAAACTCTACAAAAGAGGGGGTGATTTTTCGCTCCCTTAATTTTTTTAGGAGCTTTTTTTTTAGATAAATAGTAATGAATTAACCTTTTCCTTATGAGATTTACCTATCAAAATCAATTGTGTTTCTCGGGCTCATATTTTTAATTCAATACCCACAATTTTCACTATTTTGATTATTAACCATTTTGATTTTTAAATTTTAGTAGGACTAAGATAGACCTGCATTGAGAAGAAACTTAATCCCATAATTAAAGAATCAAAAAATTGAGAGAATAGCTAAACTTTTTATGTGCTGGTAAAAATTCCAAATGTGGATCAATTTCTTTTTTTTAAATAACTTAATCTAAAAATAAGATAATTCACATCTGGCCTGAAAATTTTAAAAAAAATAATTTTATTTTTATACCTACTTTTTTGTTTTTTAAATAATAATATATGTATCTTGCATGCATAATCTAAACAAATAAATCATGAACGAAGATAAGCAATTTCGATTTTTCATAGCTCTTTCAGCTATCATGTGGATGGTAATAGTAGGTTTCATTGTAGCAATGTAATTTATACCATCAGTCAGTAAGGTCATATAAGAAATAAAAGAATTTGACGTAACTAAGACGACAAAAAAGGGGGTGAATTTCACCCCCTTTTGTAATTTATATTAAGCCAGCTCTTTTGAGCAAAGCATTGGATTTGGGCTCTCGGCCTCTAAATTTTTTATATAATTTCATAGGGTGCTTACTGCCCCCAGCAGATAATATATTCTCTTTGAATGAATCTGCTACTTCCTTATTAAAAATCCCTTTTTCCTTAAAAAGATCAAAGGCGTCAGCATCTAACACCTCAGCCCATTTGTAACTATAGTATCCTGCCGAATATCCTCCCTGAAAGATATGTGAAAAAGACGTACTCATCAGTGTGCCTTCTAGCGGCCTTAATAATTCAGTGTCAGACATAGTCCTCTTTTCAAAACTCGGGATATCTGCGATCTCTGACGGATCACTGCTATGATATGCCATGTCCAGTAGACCAAAGCTTATCTGCCTCATAGTTTGATATCCCTGATGGAAATTACTTGAGGCTTTGATTTTTTCAATCAGCTCGGAAGGAATCTTTTCTCCTGTTTTATAATGGGCAGCAAATAAATCCAGACATTCTTTTTCATAGCACCAATTTTCAAAAATCTGAGAGGGTAGCTCTACAAAATCCCAATACACACTAGTGCCCGATAAGGACTCATATTTTGTATTGGCTAGCATCCCGTGCAAGGCATGACCAAATTCATGAAACAGGGTAGTTACTTCATTGAATGTTAATAAAGAAGGCTTTGTTTTGGTAGGTTTGGTAAAATTGCAGACAATACTTACATGAGGTCTTTGTTCCTTGCCCGCCACATTTTTCTGACCTCTGTAGCTGGTCATCCAGGCACCGTTTCTTTTGCCAGGTCTAGGGAAAAAGTCCGCATAGAATACAGCTACATGCTTTCCGTCCGTATCTGTAACTTCATAGGCAGTAACATCAGGATGGTATACAGGAATTTGGTCATTTTTGATAAATTGTAATCCAAAAAGCTTTCCTGCCGTAGCAAACACTCCATTAACAGTATTTTCCAATTTAAAATAAGGACGAAGTAATTCATCATCTACCTCGTACTTTTCTTTTTTAAGTTTCTCTGCATAATACCCAAAATCCCACTTTTCCAAACGGTCGATATTATCAATTTTTTTTGCAAAATCTTCCAGTTCTTGTACTTCTTTTTGTGCATGAGGTTTGGCTTTTTGCATCAGATCATATAGAAAAGAAAGTACTGAATCTGCACTTTTGGCCATTCTTTCTTCGAGAACGAAGTCAGCATATTTCTGATAGCCTAAAAGTTTTACACGGTCATTTTTAAGTTTTAATATAGATTTTATAATTTCTTTATTATCTAAATTATCGCCCTTAGATGCTTTGGTATTATATGCTATAAATAGTTCTTTTCTCAATTCCCTATTTTTAGCATAAGTCATAAAAGGAATATAGCTGGGATAAGCCAGAGATATAAGCCATTTTCCTTCATGCCCTTTTTCGGCAGCTGACTGTGCGGCAGCTTCTTTAATGGAGTCCGGAAGGCCTTCAAGCTGTTCTTCCGTTTCTAATATCATTTCGTATTTATTAGTCTCCTCCAGCACATTCTCACCAAAGTGAAGGCTGAGCTGGGATAGTTCCTTGTCAATTTCTCTCAGCTTTAGCTTATCTTCATCATTGAGATTAGCACCATTTCTTACAAAGGATTTATATGTTTTCTCTAACAGTGTGAGCTGTTCTTCATCTAAATTCAGATTATCTTTTTGTGAATGGACCGCTTCCACCTTTTCAAATAGTTCTTTGTCCAATAATATATCATTGCTGTGGGCAGTGAGCAATGGTGAAATGTCTCGAGCTAATTTTTGAATTGTATCATTAGTCTCCGCTGCATTTAAATTGAAAAATATAGAGGTTACCAGATTTAACCTTTCACCAGCACTATCCAATGCTTCTATAGTGTTTTCAAAAGTAGCTTTATCATTTTCTTTAATAGAACTTATTTCTTTTTTAGATAAAGCTAT
>DATHVH010000354.1:0-1690 GCA_035461405.1 Anditalea sp. | reverse complement strand
GCTAATTGGCGTGAATATGTTCCTGAGAAGAGTTTTACCTCGGGCATGAGTTTTAAATGTTTTGGGAATGAGGATTAATTGAAGAACAGGACAAATGTAATAAAAATCCTATTAAACAATAATAGTCTTAACTCTATTATAAATTCCCATTGGGAGAAGTTACATGGTATAGGATGGATTATCTGATCCCCACATAAAAGATGCTAGATTCTATGCACTGAATGAAGCGTGATCCAATCAGGGGGTTATAATACATGGCGATCCATTAAGCATCGATTTTAAACCTTTTATTTATTTTTGTAAAATTACAATGCTAGGGGATCACTATACTGCTCCAGCAGTCAGTCTCAGATATGTGCTGTGGATATTAATGAAATTGTTCTAAAATATCCTTATCATATTGTCCTGATTTAAACATTTACGGGACTATTTGCCCCAGTGCAGGCATCTTTTTCTTTCTTCCCAGATTTACCATTAGAATAATAAAGGCTGATGTCACGAACATCAGTAAACTATATATGGCAATAGGAATGGCCATTTCAGAATTCTGAAGCAGGGTGACGGCTATCATTATCCCCAAGGTACCGTTCTGTATACCGGATTCAATAGCGATGGTCAGCCTTTGCCGTCTGGGGAGTAATAATATACTTGCCAATAAATAACCGGCTACCAAAGTAAGTACATTTAACAGTAATGCAACAGGACCGGTCAAGAGTAAGTATTCTACCAGATGCTCTCTCTCCTTAATAATAGCTGCTAAGATAATCAGTGTAAAAAACACCGCAGAAGCTATTCTAACCGGCCTATCTGCTTTCAGGGATAAAATGGGAAATCTTTTTTTCAAAAACATTCCAATTGAGACGGGGATGATCGTCACCCCGGCTATCTGCATGATCGTCTGAAGCACAGGCAGTGCTACACTTCCTTCTTCACCAAACTGCAGGATAGCAAAATTTACAATCAAAGGAATGGTCAATATGGTAATGAAAGAACTTACTGCCGTAAGGCTGATCGACAGCGCCAGGTCCCCTCGGGACAGATGGCTGACCAGATTAGAGGTCGCCCCGCCCGGGCATGCTGCCAGGATCATCACACCCACAGCCAAAGCTCCCGAAAGTTCAAATAGCATTACCAATGCGAAACCGAAAACAGGCAGCAGGACTAGTTGGTTTACCAAACCCAATACCATGGCCTTAGGATATACCAGGATATTTTTAAAGTCTTTAAGCGTAAGGGAAAGCCCCATGCCCAACATGATAAAGGCTAACGCCAACGGAAGAAATACCGAGGTAAGAATGCTTTCCTGCATAAAAATTCGGGGTTAATTCATTTTGTTCCTAAAATATATGGAAATTATACAGGACTTCCATCTTAATGAATAATATCTGTTAAACAAAGGATATGACTTATGATAAGAGTGTTAATTCACCTATCAAACACTTCTTTTTTAAATGTAATATATAGTATGATAAGATATATCCAATATATACACAACCCGATAAAGAAATATGGGAAAATGTCCGCTGTTTGCAAGCCAATATAATATAGGTTATATGTCCAATAGGAGGGAATTAAAGAGAAAATATATCTAAAATCTCCTTTGATAAAAAAGGAGGCCAGTGGTAGAAGTAGAATTAAATTGATAGCTTTAAAATAGGCCATTCCTTCTATTTTATTTTGGGCAAAGGTG
>DATHVH010000353.1:0-36409 GCA_035461405.1 Anditalea sp. | reverse complement strand
AGATCTATTCAGCAGTATGTTTAATCTAGGTGAAGAAGAAGAGGATGAAGATGAGTTATAGTGTTGAGGTCAACGGTACTCAGATTTAGACCAAATATTAAAATGTTTAAAATTTTCGTGCAGTCTGCGAGGCCAAGGTATTCTTGGTCCAAGAATCAGCACCATGGTGCCGAATCGGACATGATAGCATTACGGTATTTCATAGGTGAGGCATAGCCTCACCTTTTATCATGCCTAAGGCATAGCCTTTGCACAAGGGATTTTATAAGCTATACAATGGTATCTGAATTTACTTCTTTACTATTAGCCGCTGTATGCATTTTTATTTGAAGACCTTTCCGTGATACAATTCATCATTCCTTTTACAAGTATCATAGGAAAGAATGTTAACTACTCGATTTGATATAAAATTTCAAATTCCAACGCTTTTTCCTAACTTCGTGCCTCTAAATACATTTTTATCATGAGTCAACTGATAATAAACAGTTTCGAAGAGTTTGAACAATATGTAGGTCAGGTACTTGGTGTATCTGATTATCATAAGATCACCCAGAACCAGGTGGACTTATTTGCTGATGCCACTATGGATCATCAGTGGATTCATATAGATCCGGAAAGAGCCAAGAAAGAAGGTGTATTTGGAGGTACCATTGCCCACGGATACCTTACACTATCGATAGTCCCATATCTGTGGGAACAGATAGTGAAAGTGAACAACCTGAAGATGATGGTCAATTATGGAATTGAAAGTCTCCGTTTTGCTCAAGCGGTAATGGTAGGAGATGAAGTAAGGCTCAACGCATCATTAGACAACATTACCAACTTACGAGGTACCATCAAAACAGAGATGAAGGTAAAGCTGGAGATAAAAGGTCAAAAGAAACCGGCATTTACAGCTAATCTTGTTTTCTTATACCATTTTCAATAAATTAATAAAGTTCTTAGAAAAATCATTTAGGACCCTATCATAATTGAGTCTTAAATGAATTTTATTCTATTTTCATTTCAACAGCAAAACTTTACCTAATTATCAGAATTCTGTCGCCCGTTAGGGAATTTAAAAAAAGTTAGATAGTGTACTGCCAAATACGGTGCACTGATTTTTGCTTTTAATTTTGGAGAAAGATTCAATTACAAAATTTACTCCACCTTATAATAGTCTTTGAACAATTATCTATTATAGCCCCCTTGTTCTAATAGTGTCACCATGCCTGCTACATTATTTACACCCAACTTTTTGAAAATGTTAATTTTATAGGTATTTATGGTGAAAGGACTGGAATACAATTTTTCTGCGATATCTGAAATAAGATATTCTTTTAAGAGTAATTGAAGAATTTGCATTTCTCTTTTAGTAAGGTGGTATCTTTCAATTATATATTCAAACTTCGAATTAGAAGGATCACTTTCATTCCTCACATCCTCTGTGATAAAATAACTGCCACCATCCAATATCACCTTAATAGCCTCCTCCAGATCACTCCATACCACATCTTTGCTTAAATAACCATCTGCTCCCAATTCTTTACACCGCGAAATTGTAATGGCGTCTGCATGCATACTGAGCACTAATTTTTTGACAGTGGAGAAGTTATTAAACAAATTAGCAAGTAATGTGGTCCCATCCATTACAGGCATATTTAAATCTATAATAAGAAGGTCTATTTTGTGTCCTTTTTCTAAAAAGTCCATCACTTCCTGACCATTTCTAAATTTTCCAATTACAGGGATTTTGAAATTACTTTCCAACATGTGCGCAAGCCCCATTAGGAAAATTTCATGATCGTCAACAATGGCTATGGATCTGTTCATAAAAAATAATATATCCACAATATATAGAAAAATAGCCATAAAAAAATACCCCTCCCGGGGTATTTATGATCTAATAACTACTTAGTTTTCTGATAGTTACCACCAAATATAGCCTAACATTTATTTTTATAGATAAATCCCTACTTCTTCACAAATGTATATTCCTTTCCTGCTTGTTTAAGCATCATTTTATTTTCATCGACACTAAAAATCATTACCAGGCTTGCTGGGGTAAATTCAAATTCATGCTCATCTACCGCATCCATTCCAAATTCTTGTTGTCCTGTAGCCTGAGCAAATAATCTGTTATTTTTTGTTGATATGGTGATATCCAGAGGTAATTGTTCTGATTCATATATACCTATATACTTTTCCAGATCCTCTGAAGTAAGGGATATTTGATTGAACCGTGGCATATCAAATGGCTTCCCAAAAAAATCACTCAATGCTGCCAAAGCAATATTATTACTGTTATAATTATTTCCATTTGACGTCAAAACCAAAGTAAGGTTTTCCTCCGGAAAATAACTCAGCATAGAAGTAAATCCATCTATACCACCACCATGCCCATAGCTGGATTTATCTTCAAAAGGAAACTTAAACATACCTCTACCATAATTGTCCTTTATTTCCATCATTTTGCCAAGGCTCTCTTCCGATACCAACTCTCCAGCAAAAAGCGCTTCTATAAATTTAACCAGATCGTTTGGTGTAGATATCAGAGCTCCAGCCCCTAATGGAATAGAAGCATCAGTTTCTGCTTCCTTCTTCCAACTGTCTGAAACAAATTTATATGAATGACTTTCATTATTTGCACTATTGATCTTACTAAACACTGTAGTTTGCTGAAGAGCCAATGGGCCAGTGATCTTGTCTTCCAAGATTTCAGCATATGGTTTTTCATATATATCCTCCAAAATAAAGGTTAACAACAAATAATTTGAATTACTGTACTTCCCTTTACTATCCGGTGAAAATTCACTTTTTCCACTTTCAATTATCCCTAACAAATCTTCACGAGATTTATACTCGGTATGCCACTTCAGGTAACTGGGATCATCAGTAAAATTTGTAATCCCACTTCTATGATTCAATAAATTACTAATAGTAATGTCCTCAGCTTTATCAACTTTTGGAAAATAGCGATCCAACCTTTCTTCCAGGTTAAGTTTTCCTTCTTCTTCTGCCATGAGGATCATAGCAGAGGTGAACATTTTTGAGATCGAACCTATCCGATATTTAGTATCTAAGGATGATTTTATACCCGCCTCCTTATCTGCATAACCCACTGATTTACCGTACACAACTTCTCCTTCATGGCTGAGTACCAAGGTTCCCATAAATTTATCGTGCTCCTCCAGCTTTTCTAGATACTCATTGAGCTTACTCAGGTCTCTCTTTTGTGCATGGCAAGTCAATGAAAAGAGAGAAACAAAAAATACCAGGATTATCTTATTCATAGAAACATATGTTATAGTTATCGAATAGTATAGCTTTGATTTTTAAATATTCAATCTATTATTTAAATCCTTTTGAATTTGATCTACGATACTTTTGAAAATTAATTCATTGATTATCTGTTCGGCTTTTGTACTGGAGTAATATCCCAATAAATTGCAATTTCCTCTGATATCAAATGTTCCACTTTCAGGTTCCTTTGAAGGGACATTATTTAAAGTTTTAGGTGCGCTCCACTTATATGTTACCTCAGAGGTAAAACTAACCGGTTTAAAAAGCGGTAAATATCGAAGACTCCCCAATGAAGTATTCCTATCTACATATACTTTGATTATATGATTTGAATCATCAGACTTTGGGATGATACTGTCATTTAACCCGTAAAATACGATTTCGTATGGCTTATCTAATTTAACTAACTCTTTTACCGTATTCTCTGAGGTAAAGTTATAAAGTGTAATCTCAGATGAAATTCGATGATAAGATATAAAGAACATCTGCACTACGAAAAAGAATAACCCTATAATCAGTATGATAAATAATTTCTTTTTACTCCTCATAGTCAGAACATTGTGTTTAAATTTAATTCTAATTTTATTAATAAAGAAGTAGTTATATTAAATTATTCACCTAACCTATCTCTCTCTTCCTTGCTTCCACTTCTATTAGAAACTCTAAAACTTTCGCCCTGTGCAAATTTATATCTTAAGGTAAGTCTTACTCCCTGATTGCTTCTGTACTGTCTGAACTGGGTGTCCATTTTGTCAAACTGTATATCTGCGTTTATCACCTGTGTTCTGAACAAGTCCGTCCCATTTAAAGTGATACTCAATTTATCTTTCATCACTGATTTAGATACTCCTGCATCTACCCATCCAAAAGAACCCAATCTAGCCTGGCCGTATAACTGTGGTCCTAAATACATCCCTACCACTTCCAATTTGAATCCAGCGGGCAACATGATATTGTGTTGGGTTCTGGCCATGAACGATGTTTGGGAAACATCTAGAAGTGCATCGCCAATCATAGATTTCCATGCATTATGGCTTACTTGGACCATATTACTGGTATTCCACCAAGGCGCTATGTCTACCGGTATAATTCCCCTAAAATTAAAACTCCTAGCTTTATCAAAATTAGCCGTATAGGTGGTAGTAGTTCTTGACTCTTCATCCTGAGTAAATATCTGCTGGAATACATCTTCTGTCTCCGAGTAGCTTATCGATACCTGATAAGACTTTTTAATCACATGGTTCATCTCAAAATTATTGGAAAACTGTGGTCTCAATCCGGGATTTCCACGCTCTGTAGTCAATGGATCTATGTAGAATACGAATGGATTCAGCAATCTATAATTTGGTCTGGTGATTCTTCTGTTTACATTATAATTGATCTGATAGTTATCACTCAATTTATGCTGTAAAAACATGCTTGGAAAAAGGCTAAAATACCGCTGTGTATTGATCTGTCCCATAGTTAGGGAATTACCTTCGATGTCAGAATATTCACCTCGTAGTCCTGCCTGAAAACTGAGCTTAGGAGAAATTGAACCTTTGTATGAGGTGTATGCTGCCAATACATTTTCTTTATAGACAAAGGCATTACTATTCGGATCTGGCATAAAAGGCTCTTCTTCCTGGCTTCTGCTCAGATTAAGATCATTATCAGACCGTACCCAGCTACCTTTAAGTCCAGACTCAAACACTCTCCCCTTACCTAGTGGCTTGATAAAATCTACTTTAGCAGTAAAAATATGGTATTTCATCTCATTGATAGTTTTAATTCTATCACGGCTGAGGTTCTCCCTAGCGCCCATATAATATTCATTATACAATATCCCATCACTCTCTGACGACATTTGAGTATAATCTATGTCAGATGTAATTTTAGTGCCTAAGGTATCCAATTGGCCTACATAATGCAGGTTGGCAAAAAGTCTTTGAGTACCAGATTCATTATCAGTATTAGAACCTATATAATTTCTTACGGGCATTCCCGGATTTGTAATGATCGTCTTGCTATCACTGGTTTCAGTACCTCTGTTATCCGATAATTGCAAATTCATTCCTACACTATGGTTTTTGTTTAATTCGTAATCCGCTCCACCGGTAAAAAATTTATTCTTCCGCTTCATAATCATATCATTGGCTTGATCAAAGCTTGAGATACCTTCTTCCAGTTGAAAATTCCTATTGATATTCAGCTCATTTAGAATATTGTATTCGCTATAGTTAAAGCTTGCATTGGTGGTCCAACGACCTTTTTTAATATTGACGGTAGCTCCTCCAAAAGGTGCATAAAAGCCATTATACTGATTTCCAGCTTGGACATTTCCAAAAATTCCGTCCATGTTATTCTTCTTAAGCTTGATATTGATTACCCCGGCGGCACCTTCAGCATCAAATCTGGCTGATGGATTATTGATCACCTCTATGCTTTTGATATTCTCAGCTGGCATGGCTCTTAAAAAATTAGCCAAATCCTGGGCACTCATATAGGTTTGACGGTCATTTATCATCACAGTCACCCCTGACCTACCATTTAGATTGATATTACCGTCCTGATCTACAAACACGCCAGGAGAGCGGCCTATTACATCAAGAGCTGTATTACCTTCAGCCATTACCGTTCCTTCAATATTGATGGTTGTTTTGTCTGCTTCAATAATGACTTCAGGTCGTGCGGCTCTTACTTCCACTTCGCCCAGAGAAGCCATTTCTTCTTGTACCTGAATGGTACCAAAATCTTTGGTCATACCAGGCTTAAGTTCAAAAATTTCAGACTCATAAGTTTCAAAACCGATGGTGGAAACTTTTATTTTAAATTTTCCAGACTGAGATGTGCTGATCGAAAATTTTCCGTTTTCATCAGACACGTTACCGGTAATAAGTTTTTCTGAGGAAGCCTCTATTAAGGCAATATTGGCAAATGGAAGCACCTCACCCTGTGAGTCTTTAACCTGCCCTAACAATTCACTATTTTCTTTGGCTACTACATGGCTGGCACCAAGAAGGAAAAAGAACACAACTGCAAAAATCTGGTAAGAAAGTTTCATAGCATTATATATTTTGATCAATAGAATATGCCAGCCTTATTGAAAAAGCAGTGCCAATGCAAAAAAACATTGTAAATAATTGATTTACAATAAGTTAAAAATTAAGAGTATTTTTTGCGTGTTACGATAGCGGACACTTTTGTTGTACTACGATCGAACAGTATCGAAACTAAAAGTTGAAGGACTGAAGCGGTGCTTACGATGACCTTTGAATATGGAAAAGTGTTGAAGGATATATGTTTTATCCTTTATTTGAGCAATGATAAAGGATTATAAATATAAGATCACAAAAAAACTCCGGCCAGAAATTAATCTGACCGGAGCATTAATAGCATTTAAGAAAGCATATTAGCTCTCTTCGTTAAATCTTCTGTTTACTTCATTCCAATCTACTACATTCCAGAATGCTGAAATATAGTCTGGTCTTCTATTTTGATAGTTTAAGTAGTAAGCATGTTCCCACACATCCAGGCCTAATATAGGTGTACCCTGGTCATCAGCCACATCCATTAAAGGGTTGTCTTGGTTAGGAGTTGAAGTAACTGATACTCCGCCAGATCCGTCTTTGATAAGCCAAGCCCATCCAGAACCAAATCTGGTAGCAGCAGCTTTCTCAAATTCTTCCTTAAATGCGGCAAACGAACCAAATTTTTCATTGATGGCATCAGCCAATTCACCTGACGGCTCACCGCCACCTTGAGGAGACATTATCTTCCAGAAAAGAGAGTGATTGTAATGGCCCCCTCCGTTATTTCTTACTGCTGTAGGAGCTGAAGAAATATTTCTCATCAGTTCTTCCAAGCTTTTTCCTTCATGCTCGGAGCCTTGGATAGCTTCGTTAAGTTTGGTTACGTATGCATTATGGTGTTTGCCATGGTGTATTTCCATAGTCTTAGCATCAATATGCGGTTCCAATGCACTACTGTCATAGGGTAGGTTAGGGAGTTCAAAAGCCATTTTTGTTAAAATTTAAAGGTTAAACATTAAAATCTCCTATTTTAAAAGGTATAAAGAGTAAACCAATCTATATGGGAAATGGTTCTTTTAAAATCTTTCTATATACTATTTTCTCAGGTTTTTAAAAAAAGCCAAAAGTAATTGATTGGATTCCTGAGCCATAAGTCCTCTATACACATTTGTCTTTGGGTGAAGTATAGGTGACTCCAATCTGGAAAACCCTCTTCTCGGATCATCAGCTCCAAAATGTAATTCCCCTAACTGAGACCAAAATGTAGCGCCTCCACACATCACGCAAGGCTCCAAAGTCACGTATAGTTTACACTCTTTCAAATATTTTGATCCAAGGTAATTTGATGCGGCAGTGATGGCCAATATTTCTGCATGAGCTGTTACGTCTATCAGCTTCTCGGTCTGGTTATAAGCTCTGGCTATAATGGTATTGCGGCATACCATCACGGCCCCTACCGGTATTTCTCCTTCATCAAAAGCAATTTGAGCCAGCTTTAAGGCTTCATTCATAAAATATTCATTTGAGTAGAGCTCCATAAGTTCAATTTAGCCTTATTTATGTTTACCAGCAAATTAAGCAGTATTAGGAAGGTATAATATAAATAATAGAGAACTGCTTTAAATAATTGTTTTATAGTACCCTGAGTTTTTACACCAATTATATACTATGCAAATTAAAATATCCTAGCTGACTCAAACCAGGCAGAACAGGTATATTAAAATAGGCTACGAAGATCGTTTCCGAAACTTGGAACTATTGTGGAGTGCCTCCCAAAAAATTTTTCTGCAAAATCTCAAAAAATAGTATCAATTAACTTTTCGGCCCATTTTGTGTTATTTCCAAACACTGACCAACAATATGACGATACCCGATAATTTAATATATACAGATCAGGATGCCCCAGGTATATTGAGAAAGAGAGCAGGTACTGGTTTCTATTATATCACGACAAGTGGTACTAAAATAGTCGCCAAAACCACCTTAAAAAGGATAGAAAATCTAGTGATCCCTCCTCAGTGGAAAAATGTATGGATAACCAAAACACCGAAGGCACATATACAGGCTGTGGGTTATGACCAAAAAGGAAGAAAGCAATACTTGTATCATCCAGATTGGATCCTGCATAGGCAAAATTCCAAATATGAAAGGCTTAGACATTTTGGTGAAGCGCTACCCTCTATACGCAAAAGAATAGCTAAGGACATAAAAAGGGAAGGATGGCCTAAAGAAAAAGTGCTCGCCATCATGGTTATGATTCTGGATGAGGCGTTTATCAGAGTGGGAAATCTTTCGTATGCCCGGCAAAATGGCACCTATGGACTCAGTACTTTGAGAAGAAAACATGTAAATTTTCAGGATGGAACAGTAAGTTTTGAATTCAAAGCTAAGAGTGGAATTTACCAAAAAGTGACCCTGGAAGATGAAACCCTTGTCAATCTAATCAAAGATTGTAATGATCTTCCTGGATACGAATTGTTCAGGTACTACGATGATACCACCAAATGCTATTGTAATCTTATGAGTGAAAATGTAAATGAATATCTCAGGGATATAACAGGGGAAGACTTTTCTGCCAAAAATTTCCGTACATGGGCTGGGTCCGTACTAACATTAAAACTGAAAAAAGATGCCGTAAGGGAGATTGAGGAAAATCCCAGAAAAAAATTGGATACTACTTTGGTAAATTTGGTGGCAGATAAATTGAACAATACTGTAAGTGTTTGTCGTCAATACTATATCCATCCTCAAATTCTCGAAAAGGGACTGGAAAAAGATCTCGATGAAGAAATGGTCAAAGCTAAAATCAAATATAAAAAGTTTAAAAATAAGCTCCAGCCGGAGGAAATCCTTACACTACATTTACTTGATGAAAAATAATCATCAATAATTTCCTTCTGGTCCTACCGCGGTTAATTTTCTTCTATGGACCTACTGACCAGAATTGATAAATGTAAAAAGGCTGGATTTTTATGTCCAGCCTTTGATTTTAAATGCTAATACCTACCTACCGGTGATAAGGTCAAATATTTCTTTTCTTACTCCTTCATTGATGATAAGGGCAAGTACCAGTGATACTAGAAGTCCGATAAATGCTTTGAAAACATCATTTCTGGCTAATCTCCAAGCTCTAACCAGACGAGCCTTTCTTTTCTTCAGCTTTTTGGATTTAGCTAAGGCTATTGATAGCTCTCTTCCTCCGAGTAACCCTATAAATACCCAAGTGGTACTCATAGGCATGTTACTGTACATTTTAAAGTAAAAGAGAATAATGGCATATACAAAATCCACTATCGTAGCTGCTCTTACATCCGTTACCTTTGTTTTTTCTGTAACGATCTTTTGGATCCTGTCCCCTTTCATATAGAACAAAAATCCTAGCCCAAAGAATACTACTCCTGCGTATACGGCAAATTCATAAACATCAAGGCGACGCGGTAAAAACACAGCGATGTTAGCTGCATCCTGCATGATCCATACAGCCCACAGGGTGCCCGAAGTAAACCACTGCAATACATACCAATAAGGCTTTGGTTTGCCTTTTAGGTAATTTGTTACAAATTTTTCAAGTACGTACCAAACTATTATAGCAATAAAAAAGGCTAGTAAGTACCCAATAAAGCTTTTCTGAACTACACCAGCTATTGTCCCAGCCTTATAGGTGAATACATTCAATAATAAAAAAGTAGTGGAAACTGGCATTCTCAAACGAGTCATGACCAATAGTACTATCGGTGCGGCCAGTTGCAGAAATACAAAACTGGTAGGAGCCTGATCTAGACCTGGTACCTGAAGCCTTTCATAACTTACATCTCCATTATTAAAGTACCAGCTAAACCATACAGTCCCTACGAAAATCAATCCCATGAATAACCATAGATAATACCATTTCCGCGTTTGGTTAGAAGCTATAAAGGTTCCTATGGTCTGTATACTATCATTAGCGATAGCAGAATAGGCGGCCAGAAAAAATCCGAACCACATAGCTGCATAGGTGTAAGGAGTAATAATCCCTGCTATGGATACCAATATACATATCACTACCAGAAAGGATTTTTCTTTTTTCGAGAAGTCAAAAAGTGAATAGGCTGCTTTAGATAAAGCATCCTGATTAATGTTCTGATCTTTTAATTTTGCCATAAATCTGTTTTCGGCTGAAGTAATTTTCCGCGCAAAGTTAAAGAAGTTTCTCCGGCATGTATGTTAATAAATTGTTAACTCCTAGCTAACAATGGGTAACAATGCCAGTTCAAGTATAATGGAAGCCAAAGGTAGGGATTGCTTTATATTTTTCAAACCCTTTAATTAGCTCATATTATGTTATAATTAATGGAGCAGGGCCATACTGCAAAATGTGCTATTGTTAACAAAAGCTTCATATAGAATCGGCTTTTTAATATTAATTGTGACGTTACTTTGTGAAATATTTAAATATATCCAGATAAAGCGAGCCAAAAATAATAAATGAGTGAAATTCAAACCGTAAAGGGAAGTTCTTTTAGGCTCATCATGGCTGTACAATTGGTGTTTGCCTTTGTACTGTTCGTCTTTTCTATAGACTTGCTTACTTTTTCTTTGGGAGGTTTCAGCAATGAAGTAACCAAGGATATATTTATGGCTACATACAATCCTTTCGTCGGGTTATTTATAGGCATACTTATGACGGCTTTATTTCAGTCAAGTAGTATGATCACCGCCATGGTGGTAGCCGTAGTCGCTTCTGGAAGCTTATCACTTACACAGGCTGTGCCTCTGATTATGGGTGCTAATATTGGTACTACGCTCACTAGTACGCTGGTATCATTTACATTTATCATGAAGAGAAATGAATTCAAACGAGCTTTGTCAGCTGGTGTAATTCATGACATTTTTAATATTCTTACTGTAATTATTTTATTTCCGATGGAGTTTTATTTTGGCTTTTTAAGCCAAACTGCGGGATACCTTACCCATACATTTTTTGCTGCAGATGATCCAGCCAAAAGTGAATACATTTATAACGTATTAATAACTAGACCTATCACCATCTGGGTAACACAGTTACTGGATCAACCTATCGTTTGGCTCATAGTAGCTATTCTTCTTGTGTTTGGATCCATTAAAATACTATCCGAAACTGTTTATAAGGCTTTTCTTTCTACTAAGTTCAAGAATATAAGTGAGCATGTATTTAAAACCCCGTTTCTTACATTTTTATATGGAACATTATTTACTGCAGCAGTCCAGTCCAGTACTGTTACGACTTCCCTGGTAGTACCTGCAGTTGCCACTAGACAAATAAAGTTGGCTAAAATATTTCCATTTATCATCGGTGCAAATATAGGAACTACCATTACCGCAGTAATAGCAGCCATATATAAAACAGAAGCTGCTATCAGTATCGCCATGGTTCATATTTTGTTTAACCTCATCGGGGCATTGATATTTCTACCGTTCCCTTCTATTCACCGCTTTCCTATCAGGATAGCAAGTTTTTTTGGGCGGATATCTGTCAATAAAAAGTATGTTAGTCTTGCCTATATACTGATGACTTTTTTTATTATACCATTTTTATTGATCTATTTCAATAAAAAGGATGATGTAAGAATTTTAGATGCTCAATCGGAACAAAAAACTGAATTGAATATAGGAAAAGGCTTATAAGATTTCTACCTTTTAATGGGATACCAATTACCAATAAAATTATAAAACGTTATTGCCTTCCAGAATCTGTACTCCTGAGCTGGTACCAATTCTATCTGCCCCAGCCTGGATAAGTGCTACAGCCTGCTCAAAGGACTTTATACCCCCACTAGCCTTTATTCCCACATTGCTGGGTAGGACACTCCTCATTAATGTGATATGCTCCAGCTTGGCTCCTTCAGGAGCAAACCCTGTCGAAGTCTTGACAAAGTCAACTCCAGCATCACTACATATCTCACAGGCAGTGATGATTTCTTTTTCGTCGAGATAAGCCGTTTCTATGATTACTTTTAGTAGACGCTCCTCTTCATGACAAAAGGTAGCCAATTTTGCCAACTCAATTTTTGGCCAATTCATACCTGTTTTAAAGGATGTGAGTGACCACACCACATCAATTTCATCAGCTCCATTTTTAATTGCTTGCTGAGTTTCGAAAACCTTAGTCTCGGTCATATTATACCCTAACGGGAAACCCACTACAGTGACTACTTGTGTATCAGTATCCGCTAATTCCCTTTTAGTTTTTTTCACCCAAAAAGGAGGGACACATACACCTATAAAGTTATATTTTTTAGCTTCTGCTATTAACAGATCTATATCCGTATCTACGGTCAAGGGTTTTAAAACAGTTTGCTCTATGTATCGCTCTAAATTTTTCATGTTTATTAATCACTGATTTGGTTTACATACCCTTCCAAATAGGTATAAGGAGGCATTAATTTTCCTTTTTTTGCTATAGTAGCATTTTCTATCAATTGAGATTCTTCCAGCATAAGTTCTGGTATGACATGCTTCATAAGCTGATTCCCAAAATCATAAGAAGCGTCTCTGGGCAGCTCACATGGCAGGTTATCAATTGCCATCACCGAAATGCTGTGCTGAGATCCAAATGGAGCAATTTCAAGTAAAGTCTCGCGCTCCACGTCATAAACTGGATCAGCTATACTGCTGGATCTTATGGTAGTAGGGATTGAACCCCCTATATCACAGGTGATGTCTGCTATAACGGATATATTAAAATCATCGGTAAGTAAATCAGCCGCAGCAAAAAGCTTTGGTGCCCGGGGATCCCAATATGCAGCGGCGAAAAGTATATCACTTACCTCTGCATATTTAAGAAAGTCGCTTTCATAGAGTTCAGGATTATTGTGAAATTCTTCTCTATTATATACTCCATCGGCTTTCCTTCTATTATAATCCTCGGATGACAATACAGCGAAAACCGGCTCTTCGTAATACTTACTGATAAGGTCAGATGGAGTTACTTCTTTTGCTTTTATTTTGTTCAAAACCTCTACCACCCCTTTTCCAACTTTACCAGTACCAGTGATTACCATTTTGATAGGGGGTAAGATAACTTTTTCTAATTCTTCATTCAATTCTTGTAGGTCAAAGCATTCATTTGCTCTTTTAAGATCAAAGAGGCCTGATTTTTTACCATAGGTCCAAAGGCCGTTATATGCACCGACGATCCCCGCCCATCTCCCAAATGCAACCAACCTTCTTCCATTCTTATCCCTGATTCCTTCATAATCTATCAGGGTGATGTTATTTTCAAGGATATATTGCAGCATTCCTCTATTAGCTTCTTGCTTTTTAGTGGTATGGGAAAAGAAAAAATATGTTTTATTGGGGATCAAAAATTCTATTGGCACTTCTTTTATACCCATCAGAATATCACAATCTTCTATATCAGCCGAAACTTCCACACCATTCTCTAAATATTCACTTTCCGGAAAGCACCGGTGACTACTCGGCTCTACTACAAAATCAAAATATCCCTCAGCATTTTCAGCAATGGTGGCTAATTGTTCAGGACCAAATGCTACGCGTTTATCATAGGGTTTCTTGTTTTCTTTAATCAATCCTATTTTCATATGCTTATATTAGTCTTTTAGCGGCCATATAGAATCTCGCATGTCTGGTAATCATACTAATGTGTTTAACTTTCGTCATGCTCGATTTCATACCCAATCTGTGGATTAATTGTTGTCTTTTTATCCCATAAATTTTTAACTTCACGGAAACTGAGTAAAAATACAATGTCATACTTTATACTTCTGCTGTGCTGGGCGATATTCTACTTCAGCCATAGCTATCTTGCCAGCTTGAAGATAAAAAGAAATATCCATCGATTGATGGGAAAGGGGTATAAATGGTATAGGTTTTTTTATTCTACGCTATTCTTAATACTGTTTTTAGGTATATTTCTTTACGCAGCCATCATTCCTGCAGTTCTCTTATTTACACCCAGCGGAGGTATGCAATATATTGCTCTGATGCTTTCAGGTATAGGTACTATTTTATTGATAAAAGCATTTAAATATTTTAGGCCTTTACAATTTTTTGGTTTACCTCCACATAATGATCTACTGGAAGACCAAAAACTGATCATAAAGGGAATCCACCGACATTTGCGCCATCCTATTTATCTGGGACTAATCTTTATATTTTTAGGTTATTTTCTTTTTCTACCTTCTATTGGATCTTTGATACATTTGGTATCTTTATTGGTTTACCTGCCTATAGGAATTTACTTTGAGGAGAAAAAATTAATCACCATTTTTGGATCTGCATACCTAGATTATAGAAAAAAAGTCCCTGCGCTTATTCCTAAATTTACGAAATGACCGAATTAATAATTTATGCCCTGATATTTTTGCTTTTGATTGCCCATACCGCAATGGCGGGAAGTATGTATATGAAAGTTCATAGTAATACTAGTTTGCCGCCGGATGAAAAAAATTCCTGGAAGCTAAAAGCCCTTATCTTTCCTGCCTACTACTACCGGCAATATAATAAAGCTATAAAATAATGTTATGGACGTTTTATTACAGCAAATAGATATGATAGCGTAAGTTCAAGATTAGTAAAATTCATATCAAAAACCCTTTCCAAAGATTCCGGCCTTCCAAACTCATAGCCAAACCGCAGCTCGGCCTGAATAGTATTCCTACCTAAGAGTCTAGAAAGACCAACCCCTCCTGTCAGACCATACATAAAACGCTGCGGCGCATCAGCCTCTCTTCCATACATAGGCATGGCCGCTAGGCCGAGATCATTCGTTTCATGGGTTCTGACTATATCTTGAGCGTTTAACAACATCCCGAAATGAGGACCCATCTTAATATGAAATCTATTTTTATTCCCTATATAAAAGTTCGATAAGAGCGGGATTTTCAAATAGTTAAGCCGGCTTTCATTTATATTACCCAGCGTATCCTGCTCAGCATACCCATGAGTAAGCCACTGGACCTCCAACTGTGCTCCTGCGTTATTTGAAAAAAACTGTTCTATCACAAGGGAATAAGTAGGTGCCAACACATCACCTGTCCTCCTAGGAGGAGTACCAGGTCTGGATCTATAGGTTACATTAGAGGATGAATATCCGGCCTTGACCCCAATACTGGTCTGCGCGGGTAATTCAGCGACCATAAATATGATCAATAATAAACTTAATAAAACTTTGGACACTAAATGCATAGGCCAAAAATAGTGAATTGATCTGACTTATCTGACCCGCTCAAAAACATATAAAATCATTTTTTTCTAAAACCATATAAGAAACATAAGAGCATTTGAAAAACTATAAAAAATCAGGTTGCCTTATCTTTCTTATAATATATTTATATTTAAATATCTATAAAAAACTTCTATTACAGCCCATTAACTTATAGACTAAATCCTTAAGATAAGTTTTCGTGATTTCCATATTGGAATTTATAATCTTGTAAGAAATAAGAAATATGAGTACATTCTAAAAATTAATAAATTTTATATGTCCATATATGCCTTATATGTTTCAAAAACCATTAAACTAAAAAAAGCCGCTCTTTAGGCGGCTCTTTCTATTTCTTCGGTTTCTTTTTTACTTCTTCGAGATCATCTCGATCTCTTAGCTTTTTATCATCTACATTCTTGTTCAGAAATTCGTTGATTTTATCAATGGAAAATGAACTTGAAATTTCTCCAAAGGAATTAATCTTCATTTTGAAACCTTCCAAGTCTGCACTTACTTTTGGATTATCATCCTTTTTTGATTTCTTGGCCATAGCTTTATCCTTTTTCAGGGTTAACATATTGTATTATCAACCACAGCTCCTAAAAAGGGCTTGATCAGACAATTACTTTTAGATTATCTAACGCAAAATCTATTCTTTTGGCTAATTCTTCCTTACCTATTATAGTAAATACTTGCATAAGATCTGGGCCAGCACCTACTCCAGTCACTGCTAGTCTCACTGCTTGCATCACTTTGCCTAGCTTAATTCCATTTTCCTCAGCAGAAGATTCAAGAAGGGCTTTGGCATTTTCAGGATTAATTTGTTCTTCCATGGAAAGGAGTTTGCCTTTATATGTAGATAACACCGTAACGGCATCATTGTTCCAACGCTTGGCAGCTACACTCTCATCGAAAGTATCAGGAGCGGTGATCATAAACTTACCTTCTTTCCAAAGATCAGAAGGGAAAGTAGCCCTTTCCTTCATCAGCGTAACTATGTTTTCGGCTTTGTCCTGAGATATATCTATACCTTCTTTTTTCAGGTCAGCTAATAGGTACTCAGCTAGTTCAGCATCAGATTTTGCTCTTAGATATTGCTCGTTAAACCATTTGGCTTTATTGATGTCGAACTTTGTGCCTGACTTGCCTATCCTATCAATAGTAAAAGCATCCACCAACTCATCAACACTGAAGATCTCTCTGTGGTCACCAGGGTTCCAGCCAAGGAAGGCAAGAAAATTTAGGAAGGCATCAGGTAGATAGCCCGATTCTCTAAAACCCTCTGCCTTTTCGCCAGTATTAGGATCAGTCCAGTTTAATGGGAAAATTGGGAATCCGTGCTTTTCTGCATCTCTTTTAGAAAGTTTTCCGTTACCGTCAGGCTTCATTAATAGAGGTAAATGTGCAAATTGAGGCATCGTATCCTCCCAACCAAAATATCTATATAGCAATACGTGAAGAGGTGCAGATGGTAACCATTCTTCTCCTCTAATCACATGTGTGATATGCATCAGATGATCATCCACTATATTGGCCAAATGATAAGTGGGCATGCCGTCCGATTTCATAAGTACCTTATCATCCAAAGTACTGGAGTGAACCATCACCCACCCACGGATCATGTCGTTTAATCTGACTTCTTCTTTTCTTGGTATCTTAATACGGATCACATAAGGATCACCTGAAGCCAGTCTTTCCTTCACCTCATCATCCGGAAGTGTAAGGGAATTTTTCATTTGGGTCCTCGTGATAGAATTGTACTGTGGAGAAACCACTCTAGCCGCAGTCAATCTTTCTCTCATCGCATCCAGTTCTTCTGCTGTATCAAAAGCATAGTAAGCATGGCCTTTCTCTACCAGATCCAGCGCATACTGCATGTACATAGGTTTACGCTCAGATTGACGGTATGGACCATACTGACCTTCCGACCACGGACTTTCGTCAGGAACTACTCCAATCCACTCCAGCGCTTCCCTGATATAATCCTCTGCCCCAGGCACGAACCTGTTCTGGTCAGTATCCTCTATGCGGAGTAGGAATTTTCCATTGTTTTTCTTTGCAAAAAGGTAATTGTAAAGGGCTGTTCTAACCCCACCTATATGAAGCGCTCCCGTAGGGGATGGCGCAAAACGTACACGTACTTCTCTATTCATTTTATTTATTTTTCCTTGAAAGGTAAAACTGTTTAATCCAGTGGCCTATATACCACCATAAAACAAAGTGCAAAGATAGCAAAAAGATAGTGAAGGCCGGAGAAAATGACCAGTTTTCAAATGGGGGTTCCATCAATTACATATTAATGATTACAAAGTGGTAAAAAAAAATTATACATATTTATTTTTCTGTCGTACCATTATAGACCCTAAAATTATATTTAAAATATTCCTCGTTTATTAATTATATCTTAAGATTAAATCAATATCATGCCCTTATACCCTCTAAAATATTAAGACTTATAATCTTACACTGTTGGCAGGATTATGGCATTGATTACCTATGTCTGCATTTAAATACTTTAAATCTTCGAATTTTTTATGAGAACCCTTGCACTTCATATTTGGGAACAGCTTAAGACCAGCTTTTGGTTTATTCCTGTAGTGATAGTAGTAGTAGCCATTTTTGGATCTATGCTGCTGATTAATATTGATAGTACTTACCATGTTGAACCAGAGGGATTTCTTGGTCTTTTTATTACTGAGGACGTGGAATCTGCCCGACAAATTCTATCTACTATAGCAGGGGCAATGCTTAATGTAACCGGCGTGGTATTCTCAATTACTTTAGTTGCGCTCACATTGGCCTCTTCAGAATTTGGTTCGAGGTTACTTCGTAATTTCATGAATGACAGGTTGAATCAAGTGGTGCTTGGAACCTATATTGCTACTTTTATTTTTTGTATTTTAATATTGCGAGTAGTAAAAGGTGTGGAAGACAATGATTTTATCCCCAACATCTCCATCTTCGTGGCTATCATTATCTCCGTTGCCAATATTTTTCTGCTCATCGCCTATATCCACCATATAGCAATAAGTATCCAGGCAGATTATATCATCACCGATGTGGGTAAAAATCTCAGAAGTAGTTTAAAAACGCTGTACCCTAATCAGATCGGAGATGAAAACTTGGAGCAAAGTGAGGTTTTTTTAAAAGAACATATTGATAAGATTCCACTAAAAATTCTGGTTCCAAATCCTAAAAGTGGGTATCTACAAGTGATTAATGGGGAAAGTTTGCTTAGCATAGCAAAAAAAAACAATTTAATATTGGAGTCCGATCATCGACCTGGGGACCTTATCGTTAAAGACATGACGCTGGTAAAGGTCCATTCTGAGAAAGCACTAGATGAAAAATCATTTAAAAAAATCTCTGACGCATTCATTATTGGAGAAAACAGGACACCTACGCATGACGCTGAATTTTCTATACATCAACTTGTGGAGATTATAGCTCGAGCACTGTCATCAGGAATAAATGATCCCTTTACTGCCATCACTGCTTTGGATAAACTTACTTCTAATTTAAGTGAATTGGCCTCTAATAGGTTTGCCTCTGGATTTCGATTTGACGATGAAGGACACCTGCGCATGATTTTAAATCCCCTGACTTTTGAAGGTATGGTAAATGCTTCATTTAATCAGGTCAGACAATATTCCACATCCAACCCAGCTGTATTGATTAGGTTAATGGAAAGCTTGTTTACTATAAAGCAGTTTACCCGTGATCATACCAGGCTGAAAGTATTAAGGAAACATGCCGATATGACCATGAGGGCTGGTGAGAATGCTTTTACGGAAACAGAGGATATTAAGGATTTAAGACGGAGGTATGAGCAGTTTTTAGAGGATTGGGTTTGATAGTTCATATATTGATTGACCCCGTTTGATAGGTGTGCAGCAAGTGTTTCAAGATTCAAGTACAATCTAAATACAGGGTAAATGGTACCTCCCCCTCGGGAGGCAAGCTTGGTACAAAAAAAGGGATCCAACTGGATCCCTTTTCTGCTTTTAGAAAAAAAGCTATTATTTTCTTGCTCTGATCTTTTCTTTGATCTTGGCAGCTTTTCCGTGACGTCCTCTTAGGTAGAACAATCTGGCTCTTCTTACCTTACCTTCTCTAAGCACTTCGATTTTCTCGATGCTAGGGCCGATGATTGGGAAAATCCTTTCTACTCCGATACCGTTGGAGATTTTTCTTACCGTGAAAGTCTCTCCGTTCGTATTAGGATTCTTTCTCTGGATTACTGTACCTTGGAACTGCTGAACACGCTCTTTGTTACCTTCCGTAATCTTTACGTGAACATTGATCGTATCTCCAGCCTTGAAAGAAGGGAATTTCGATCTTGAATCTTTGTATTCCTCTTCTACAAATTTAATTAGTTCGCTCATATCTTTATCCTTTATTTGCTTTCGCAATTAGAATTGCAAATCTATGCAATTTTATTTTTCTATTAAATTAATTCTCAAATATTTACGTTAATCGCCACCTTAGATATCCCTGTCCTTTAACAGATCAGGTCTTCTTTCTTTGGTCCGGCGAACCGATTCTTCAAACCGCCATTCGTCTATCTTTTCATTATGTCCGGAGAGTAATATATCCGGTACTTTCATACCCTCATACTCTGCCGGTCTGGTAAATACAGGAGGAGCCAAAAGGCCATCCTGAAAGGAGTCTGTCAGTGCGGAAGTCTCATCATTGAGCACTCCAGGAATCAACCGGATAACTGCATCTGCCACTACGGCTGCTGCCAGTTCTCCTCCAGATAAAACAAAATCTCCAATACTGATTTCTTTGGTGATGTATTTTTGTCTTACCCTTTCATCCACACCTTTATAGTGTCCGCATAGAATGATAAGATTTCCCTTTAGAGAAAGTGAGTTGGCCATACCCTGATCGAATGTCTCACCATCCGGGGTCATGTATATCACCTCATCATAATCTCTTTCGCTCTTCAGAGCATCTATGCACCTGGCGATAGGCCCTATCATCATGACCATCCCTGCGCCGCCTCCAAAAGCATAGTCATCTACCTGCTTATGCTTGTCGGTGGAATAGTCTCTTAGGTTGTGCAGTCTTACTTCGGCCAAACCTTTATCCTCTGCCCTTTTAAGGATAGAATGGGAAAAAGGGCCTTCCAGCAATCCAGGTACTACCGTAATGATATCTATGCGCATGGATTAATCCTCCAGATAAATGTCAAGTAAGCCTTCAGGTAAATGACAGAAAACTTTTTTTGCTGTCTTGTCTACTTTGATAATGATACCGTCCTGTATAGGGATCAGTACTTCTTTACCTTTATAGTCCAACCCGATCAAATCCTGGGTCTGAAGGTCATATATTATTTTAATCTCTCCCAATTCGCCGTGGTTTTGGTCCTCCACAGTAAATCCTATGAGGTCATGGAAGTAGTACTGATCGTCAGCCAGTTCAGGAAGGGCATTCAGCGGTAAATAGATGGCGGCTCCCACTAGGGTACTTGCATCATTTACTGTTTCATATTCCTCAAATTTAGCCAGTGCCTTATTACCGGGCTGCAGGACAAAATGCTCTAGGAAATATGGTGCCAACCGTGACTTTTGCTCTAGAAAGACATGTTCAATGTCTTCATACTGCGATGGATCATCTACATCCAGGACTACGGTAACTTCTCCATGCAAACCATGAACTTTAGAAATGTAGCCGATTTGGAAACAGTTGTCTATGTTCACGGACAGGGGAATAGATTAAGCGTTGTTTTCTTTTTCTTCTTCGTTTGCTTCAGGAGCTTCTTCAGAGGCCTCGCCTTCTTCAGCAGCAGGAGCGTTTTCAGCTTCGGCAGCAGCCTTGGCGTCATCTTCTCTTTTCTTGATAGCATCCAGACGCGCTTCTTTCTTAGCAGTTTCAGCAGCAAGGGCTTTCTGACGGGCTTCATCTTTGGCCTGAGAAAGTTTATCTTTCTTACCAGTGATAGCTTCTTCTTTAGTAGCTAACCAGTCTTCATATTTCTTGTCTGCATCTTCCTGTGTGATAGCACCTTTAAGGACACCTATCTGAAGGTGCTTCTTAAGCATTACACCTCTATAAGAAAGCATAGCCTTTACTGTATCAGTAGGCTGTGCACCGTTCAATAACCATTTAAGAGCGCGCTCATTGTTGATATTGATAGATGCTGGGTCAGTGTTTGGATTGTAAGATCCGATTTTTTCGATAAAGCGTCCATCACGTGGAGCTCTTGCATCAGCTATAACTACGTCATAGATGGCCATTCTTTTTCTACCTCTACGCGATAATCTGATTTTTACTGCCATATTATATTGATATTTAGTTAATTGGTGGATCCCGTCCACCTTATTTTTGGACTGCAAAGATAACTCATTTATCCTGAAAAGTGCAAGTTGCCTTAATAATATTTGCGGAAGTGCGAAATTTTGGGTTAAATTGCGTGGGAGATGACGGATGCAGGATGTCAGATGACCGATGTCGGATGCCGGATGAAAAGGACGGGAGACCGAAGACCGAAGTGTAGATGTGAATGAAGTTACTTCTTACTTTTCACCTCTTACTTCTCACTGGATTTTCATACTAAAACAAATTGGCCTCGTAGTTCAATGGATAGAATAGAAGTTTCCTAAACTTTAGATATGGGTTCGATTCCCGTCGAGGCTACAAAGCCACTCCCGATGAGTGGCTTTTTTTATAGGTTGGGATTAAACATTATGAGTAAGGCCACCAATTTTTTTAAGTGTCGAAAAAAATGATTTCAGGCATTGGCTACCCTAATAAAATTATTGCTTGGTCAAACAAATGTTTTTAGCATTAATTCCTGTAACTTAGGATAAGGAAGTATTATTATCATGCATTCACCATCCTCACAATTTCGATTTTAATAGTTGTAGGAGATTTTACTTCCTCATTTATTATCCATATGTGATTAGAGGGTTGTAATACCAAAAAAGTTAGCTTTTATTCTTCTATTATCAAATGAAGGCTTTATTATTATTGCATTACTGTTAGATAGACCTTAGCGATGGTAAATATTAAAACTGAAATTGTTATCAATAAACCGATTCATATAGTAGCAAATTATGCCACAAATCCCGACAATACCCCTGAATGGTATGTCAACATTAAATCAGCCGAATGGAAATCACCTAAGCCTTTGGTAGTGGGATCTAAAGTTGCATTTATTGCACATTTCTTAGGACGTAAATTGGCTTATACTTATGAAATTATGGAATTGAAACCTGAGCAGAAATTTGTCATGCGTACCTCTGAAGGCCCTTTTCCGATGGAAACTATTTACACTTGGACTGCACTAGACCACAATACCACTAAAATGACGTTACAAAATAAAGGGGTGCCATCTGGTTTCTCCAAGCTAATATCCCCCTTTATGTCAATAATGATGAAAAAAGCTAATACCAAGGACCTCCAAAACATCAAAAAAATTCTTGAATCTAAATTTTAAGTAATAATCATGAATAGAGTTTTAAATTTGACTATATATGATCATAAACATTACCTGCTCAATAAATAGAAGATAAACAATAATACTTTGGTTATGGCAGAACTTAAAACTAAGCAAACCGCCGCAAACGTAGAAGAATTTATCCGGACCTTTGCGCCAACGGAACAAAGGAAACAAGATAGTTTTGAAATTTTAAAACTGATGCAAAATTTTACTGGCTATGAACCTAAAATGTGGGGTGAATCTATAATCGGTTTTGGAAAATATCATTACAAGTCTGAGAGAAGCACACAAGAAGGCGATTGGCCTTTGGTAGGGTTTTCCCCAAGAAAAGCAGCTATTTCTCTTTATGTTTATTCAGGTTGCGCGGGACAAGAAGAGTTATTAAAAGATCTTGGAAAATTCAAAATGGGTAAATCATGTATCTATATTAATAAACTATCTGATATAAATCAGGAAACGCTTAAAAAACTGATACAATCCACTGTCGAATTTCTTCAAACAAAACATAAGCAGTAAACCTATTTTAGTATGGACAAAGCCACCCAGTCAATGATAGAAAACCTTCAAAAGAAAACAGGAAAGTCTTTAGAAGAATGGACCGACATTGTTAATAAGGAAGATTTTACCAGGCATGGTGATATTATCCAATATTTAAAAGATAAGCATGGCCTTACTTATGGCTTCGCCAATTTTATAGCTCATAAATCCAAAGGTTCGGATGCTGGATCGGCGGAAAATCAAGATGATTTGATAGCAAAACAGTATAAAGGAAAGGAGCATTTCAAACCTATGTATGATAAGCTAATTGCTGAAATATCCGCTTTTGGTGACGATATTGAAATATCCCCTAAAAACGCATATGTAAGCCTAAGAAGAAAAAAACAATTTGCCACTCTTAATCCTGCAACCAAATCACGTTTTGAGGTGGGATTAAACCTTAAAGGACAGCAGCCTGAAGGAAAATTGGTACCCGAAAAACCAAATGCAATGTGTTCTCACAAGTTAAATTTGGAGGAGTTGTCAGATATTGACCAAGAAATAATAGAATGGATAAGGAAAGCCTATGAGAAGGCGGGATAAGGAGAGCTCTTCCCTTATTAGTTTTGAAGAATAATTTTTTATCTCATTAAATTCCAATTTAGTTGTATAATTATTGAATTCTTCCCACATTTTTTTAATATTTGACATATGGCAATATTTTCATTTTTCGTGAAAAAAGTCTCTTGCGGAGGATTTTATGTCAATATAATTACTGAATGTGCTTTTTTTGGAAGGACATAAAAATTTTTGCGATCATAAAAACAGAATGGAAGAAATTAGGCTTATCACTTGCGCAGGAGTAGAGCATGACCTTGCCCTCTTGCCTCATTTTATCAACTATTACAAAGGGATTGGAATACCTTCCGAAAATATGCATTTCATACTACAGGCTGCCCATGCGGATAGCCCGGAAATGGATCAAGCTTTGGCTATTTTGAACCGGTATGATATCACTCCCAGCGAAATATGGATAGCACCCTATACCAGTGCTACGATGTGGGAAAAACGCAGGGAGATACAACAACGTGTTGCAAAAGAAGACGATTGGATCATAAGTGCGGATGTAGATGAATTTCATGAGTTCCCTGATGAATTGCGAATATTTTTGGCATATTGTAATAAAAAAGGGATCAATTGCGTGCAGGGAGTATTTATTGACCGCCTGACTGCTGATGGCACACTTGCCCCGATAAAAGATTCACCCCCTCTATGGGAGCAGTTTCCAGTACAAGCAGATGTCATATGTACCATCCGACAGGATGACAAATGGGGATGGGAATCCGGTACTGTGAATATTATGGCATGCAAAGGATACCTCCTTCCAAAAATAGGAGGACACTCTCCGATGAATAATGGAAAACCCATTAAATATACCTTCGGATCCCGCCAACTTGCATATTACAGCGGCATAAAAAATTCATCAATCAGGTTTATGATTCCCCTGAGAGTCCATCATTTCAAGTGGAATCAAGCACTTTTGACTAGCCTTCAAAAAAGAATGGCAACACCTGGCATTAGCCCAGAAGGCAAGTCATATGGAAACCTATTGTTAAAGCACCTTGGGAGTGAATACAAAATACAAATTGATAAAATGCCAGTTAGAAAATCCAGTATATTAGAAAAATTGCCCTGGAGGACGCAACTTTCTCTTCTACACTTGCGCAATAAGTCAGTCTCCGCCTATAGAAAAATCCTTTCCAAGCTCAAATAATTTTTCCACGCTATCCATCTACAAATGAATACCCGATTAAAAGAAGAAAAATGGCTTCGATCCAAACTTACTGAAGGAAGTGGATCGGGTGTCTATCATTCCCATGCCTATTATGATATTCCGGTTTTTGATTCGGAGAGCAACTTGCTAGCGGGACATAAAATAACTATAAAAGAGCGGCAGCCAACCCCGGATGATGCTATAGAAATAGGATACATAAATTTGAAGGATGGAAATAAATGGGAAAAGGTAGGTACCAGTACCGCATGGAGCTGGCAGCAGGGCGCTATGAGCCAATGGCTTCCAAACTCCCGTACACTCGTGTGGAATGACAGGGAAAATGGAAAATTTGTGGCCCGGCTCCATTCTTTGGATACCGGAAAAACGAAAACAATGGACCAACCCATTTATGGTGTGGATCCTAATGGAAAATTTGTGCTTTCATTAAATATGGCCAGACTGGATTATGTACGTCCGGGATATGGCTATGTAGGTGGAGAAGGCCATATGATAAATAAAGTAAAACCAAAGGATGATGGAATTTGGAAAATAGATCTGGAAACAGGAGAAAAACAATTAATTCTATCTATAAACGAAGCAGCTAGCTTACTCTCTTCAAAATTGAGGATGAAGGACCGCATTAAACAATTATTGAAACCAAATATTTACTGGTTTAATCATGTAAAAGTTAGTCCAGACGGTAAACGGTTTACTGTAAAGATAAGATATCGGTCTAAAGACCTTTCTAAAGGCTGGAGTGACCGTATGGGCGCTAGCATTACCTGTTCAACAGATGGAAGTGAAATGCGATTTCTTGGTACTGCCACCTCCCATGTGATCTGGTTGGACAATGAACACCTATATGCCTGGCAAAAGGATGGACTTTATCTTTATAAAGATTCAGCAGATGGTGTACAGAGGCTTCCTAAAATAGCTCCAGACCTAATAAAAAACAATGTCCATATTCGTCACTTCCCCGATTCAAAGGATAAATTTATTTTCGACACCCCCTATCGGAAAGATATTGACGTCATTACTTATGATGCAAAGGATAACCTAGGTACAAAAATCGCGACTTTTAAAAATCATATACCTGCGTATGGTGAATTTCGCTGCGACTTGCACCCATGTCCGAGCCCGGATGGAAAGCATATCGTGGTCACCTCACTAGAGGATGGTGGCCGGCAAATTTATCTATTAAGCAAACAATAATTCAATAAATAAAAGTTATGCCTAAAGCAAGACACACCTTTTTATTGATGATTATATTGGTAACCCCGTTTATTATTAAATCATTATTCGGTTACCAGTTTGAAATGTATCCAGCCATCATCTTACCTTCAGGTCCTCATTTGATTACGTTGGAAGGGAACACATTTAATCATAAGCAAATCGAACTATATGTTCAGGAAGAAGGAGAACCCTGGGTTCAGTTGAATACAGTGGAAGTCCTAAATCCATTGCCGGAACAATACTCCTCTCCTATTTTGCGTAGAGAGTTTGGCCTTAGTCCGCCAAGGACTTATCCAGACCGGAAATTTTTAAAAATCATGAAATCCCTTCACATGCTGGATCCAAGGATATTAGATGAAAGTGAAATCAATGAACTGAAGCTTTGGATCAAATACAAAATAATGAAATGGGGGATAAGTGCTGACAAGGTAAAATTAGAAACTGTGGAAAAGACTATAGATCTACAGGGCAACATAATAAAAAAACTGGTAGAAAGTGAACAGATTATACACCTCGATTGAAGATATAAATATGGCCTTTTGGAAGAAGGTCAGTAAATCCACCTATGTAAATACGGCTTCCTTGGGTGTCTTTAGAGTTATCACAGGAATATTTTTACTCTATTTTTATTACTCATACACATGGATGGAAGAAATTCCAAAAGCCTTGTTTAATCCACCTATCCTAAGTTTTGCCAATTTTTTTGACAGTTTCCCCTCTTATTATGTCATAAGAATTTTGGATGTCTGCAGGCTATTACTATTGGTGGCCATTATTATAGGTTTGAAAACTAGGGTAACTTCTCTCTTGTGGGTTTTCTTCACCATCGTTATAGTAAGTTTTCAGTTTTCTTTTGGGAAGATAGATCATGATGGAGCGCTTTTGTTAGCGATGATGATAGTGCTATCTTTTTCAGGTTGGGGCAAGGAATTAGCAGTTTGGCCCGACAAAGACAGCAGGTATGATTCCACTGCAGGAAGCCTCGCCATTTTTGCTGTAATCATCTGTTATGGAATGTTCACCGCCGGTATAGGTAAGGCGATGGCTTGGGTGGATTTTGATCTTCAGACCAGTGGGTTTGCTTCATGGTATTACCTCGGACTTTATGATTTTAATCGGACTGATCTACTAGCTGATTTTGTGCCCATGATCCCATTTTATTTTTATGAAATCATGGATTATGCTGCAGTATTTCTAGAGTTATCACCACTATTATTCCTCCTTTTAGGTAGAAAGACCTGGTTAATTTGGTTATTAACTGCATCATTGTTCCATTTAGGCAATGTATTATTTCTAAATATTCCTTTTTTTACCCATGTATTGGTATACCTTGTTTTTGTAGATCTTAGTCCCCTTTATAGTTGGCTAAAAGAAAACAAAAACTCTCTTTTTATAGGTTTGGGATTGGCAGGACTATTACTAATTTTCCATTTATTATTTATGGTCATACAGAGACATTATTGGGGACTGGGTGAGTTGTTTCAAATAGATAGGACGCCCTTTGAACTTTATTCCGCTCTTTTACTATGGATGGGGTTGGCAGTGGTAATGGGAAGGGCTGTATATTTAGAATTGAGGAGGTGAGAATCTATCCTGCCAATCTAACTTATAATCTTAAACCATATTCTCCGAATTCAAGAATCTTTTGAAGTTTAAAAAGTAACGCTCGAACCTGATCATAAACTTGAACCTGTAGACTTGTATACCATAATACATATGTATCCAAATGCACTATAAGTAAAATAGTAGCTGAATATATTTTAAAATATAAACTGATTAAATCAACTGCAAAATAAATGACTGCCCCATAAGAGACAGCCATTTAATATTGATAGTTGGTTTATATTTTTATTGGGGAATGATATCTATAACCACTGTCCGGTTATAGGCTCTTTCTTCCGGGAAATTGTTGTTGAATGGTGATAAACTTTCATCTTCTCCGATTCCTCGTATTTCAAAAGTGACATCTCTTCTGCCTTTACTTGCAAGTGCTTTTTCTAAAATCTCTTTTACATCATTTGCTCTGGCAAGTGAAAGGGTTCTATTGTGTGTAGGGTCACCGATCACATCCGTGTATCCAAGAAGCATTACCTTAGCATTGGTCGGTATTTTTTGCGCTACGACTTCTGTTAGGTAAGTTTCATATTTTTTGATAGCCTCAGACTGATCAAAATCATAGATCACGCTAAATCTGGTATTCACGACATCCGTAGGTGGAGTCCAAAGTACCAAGTGTGCAGGTACTTCCTTTCTTATCTCTTTGCCTGATCTACTTTGCCCTACCATAGTAATTTTATAGTCACCATGAGGTCTTTCTCCTAATATAGATTTACCTGGTATAGCTATCGTTTCATCCATATATGGACCGAACTCCTGTACCTTTCCTTGCTCATCTTTCACCTCGACTGCCCAAGATTTATAGGCTTTATCTGATCCTTTTGCATTAAAAGTCAGGTAGCTTTCTGTAGGTGCGGTTAAAGTGTGTACAGGTTTAAGCGGTGCATTAGGCCCTGATTGAAATTCCATCAGCATATTAGAATTGCTGCTTTCAATGGATACCTTACGATCTCCTGCACGAAGTAAAACAAGTTCCGGAGTTTCGCCTTTTACTGCCTGTGTCTTATTGCCTTCGGTAGTTATTCTGTTTGCACTTACCATAAATACATCCACTAGATAAGTTTTGATAGATTCTGCCATTAGTTTACCATCGCTAGAGTTCTTTTCAGATGAACCCACTAACTTGATTGTAGCATTCGGATTTTTATTCAATCTGTCACCCAGGATATTGAGTATATTATAGTATACTACCAATTGCCTGTTAGCACGATCAGCATTTCTTCTAGGAGATGTTACTTCCAACTGATCTTCCTTGAAATTAATTACTTGACTCTTATCTAATTTTACATATCGACCTGGGATAGCGGTTGAGTTAAGGTCAAAGAACACGTCATTTCTCAGTGGGAATGTTTCACTTACGTTTCTACTTACAGGAGGATTCTTAGGAGAATGTACAGAGAAATCTACCGGTAATTCGGCAGGTAAAACTGCCGCTGGCTCTGGATCTTTTTCAATTAAACGTCCACGACCTAATTTCAAAGCAAGACCAACTCTGAGAGTGGTGTTATTCCAGTTCTCTACTGAACGGGGATTCTGTCCAAAATATGGATGGAAAGAAGCGAATGGAGCCATGATAAACTTTGTCTTCCTTGTGCTTGAAGAAAGTGGAATATCTACACCTGCGCCTACCTGGAAAGAAATAAGGTTTTTTTCTACATTAGAAAATTCCCCCCCTACCGGTGCACTGATCGGTTGATCACTAACAGCCGGATTTGCCCCTAATTGGTAAGTAAAATCTTTGTCTCTATTGAAAGCAAAACGAGGACCTACGAAAAGGAAAAAACTAGACTTAAATGGTGCAAACCTTAAGCTAGGCTCTATAGTGACATAGCTTAAATTAGTGGAAAGGTCTGCCGGACAATCACATGGAGTGATAATCTGATCAAAATCTCCACGACGGCTATCATAACCGCCCTGTAGCATAAATCCAAAACGGGTATCAGCTTTATGATATTCAATCACGGGTGCCAGAAACAAACCCAGCCCATTGCCTTTTCTAAAGCCCGCAGGTACAGTTAAATCATTATTTAACGCTTGAGTGGTACCCCTGTAGAAGTTAAAATTGCCTCCACCTGCTACACCAAATCTCCATGAAGGACTAGTATAAGTGTCTTGGGCTTGCAGGGGGGATTGTAATCCGCAAAGGATCAGGGCAGCTACCGCTATAGGTTTGCTGAAGCTAGAAGCCCATATGGTGCTTTGAGCTAATATATGTTTGATATTGTTTTTCATCTGATTAAATTTTGTATTTAAAAGGCCAGACCTGACTGCCGTCAGGCAGGTTGAATCTTGCATTTTATATAATCATACCTCTGTATGACGCTTCTGCTATGCTTGATTTCATCTGAATATTAAATGTAAATTATTAGGAGCCGGACCAAATATTTGAGCATAGGGTCATTTGAGATCCCTTGCCCAAATGTATTCCCTTATGGTCTTTCTATAATGTTTGTGTGGGTAAGAACCACGGAACCATTCTGCGCCAGCATTCTACCCACTGCTGTAGCACCTGAGTTCATGGTGATTGAAGTAAGGGCAAGGATGTTTCCTTTAAAAGAAGTATTGTCCCCTATAGTAGCTGAGCTACCGGTCTGCCAGTAAATGTTTTTAGCTTGGGCTCCTCCAGATAGGATGATATTGCCACCTGCTCCGCCTACTGTGGTAAAGTCAGAAGCGATCTGAAAGATAAACACGGCATTAGGATCTCCCTGGGCATCAAGGGTCAGATCTCCTGCCTGGATCAGAAGAGTAGAGGTAGATTTATATATACCCGGTGCTAGTGTCTTCCCACCTTGGTCGCCAGCGACTGTTGCAGGTGCAGGAGATGAAGCCCCTTCCAGACTTAAATAGGCACTTTTTAAATCCGCTTTAGCTTGTCTAAGGAGTGCTGCTATACCCACTGGCAATAAATCATCTGAGGCATGAATAGCTCCATTTACTACTATAGCAGGGGGAAATCCTGTAATCGATGTCCTAACACCAGGAGAGATCCCAACACTTAGATTACGTATTTCACTGAAACCTGCATTATTGCTAATGCCTACTCCTGCCAGAATACCAAATTCAGCAGCTTCTCCTAAAAGGTTTACCTCATCTATTGGTTGAGTTCCATCTATTGGCTCAATAGGATCTACAGGAGGAACAGTTACAGTCATAAAAGTCCATACATGATTACTTGCCAGCGTTTTGTTCTGAAGACTTTTGGCAGCTGTAGTAATTGTAGCTGTATAAGTATTTTCTGCTAATAAAGGTGCTGCAGGTGCAAATGAAGCTCGTACTCCGGCATATGTAACATTTCCTGCCACTGGATTGCCATTAAGTGTCACCAAAAATGATGCGTCAGTGATAGTTGAAGGATCCATAGGCTCACTAAAGTCTGCAATAATCACCTGATCTAAAGCTACGTTTATCGCCAAATCAGCTGGAGCAGTTACTTCAACTGTAGGAACAGGAAGAGTAGCTGTAGTGAAGGTCCAGACAAAATCTTCCTGCATTAAGTTACCGGTAATATCTTTCACGGTAGCAAATACGGTAGCCGTATAGGTTTTATTTTCTTCCAAGAGCTCATTTGGCTGAAAGCGTAGCGTGCGTTCAGCTTCATCATATGAAAATGTACCTTCTACTGCAGAGGCAGATGCACCCTTTAGCCTAGAAGAAGAAGTAGAATTGGAAGCAACAGCAGTTTCTGTTTCTAGCCTGAAAGATGAAGCTGTCACAGTTTTTGGATCCATTTCCGTATTAAAAGTAGCATGGACTACCTGGTTTAAAGGCATATCATTTTCGTCACCTGTGGATGGATCAGTATTAATAACCTCTGGGCACTCTCCGAGTACTCCGAGATCTTCATCAATACAGCCGCCTATAAATAACGACAAGAGCATAACGAGAACAGCAGTGAACCACAGTTCTTTTCGGTTTTTGATTTTCATTTTGTTTTTCATATTAATAAAGTGTTCATAAAAAAAGTAGTAAAGGTCCCTCTATGATAAATCTGTATATCAGTCTCTTTACTTTGCAAAAGTCAGCTTTAATTAATATGAAAATCTTACATATAAATAGGTATCTGTTATATAATTCTCACATTTTCCAAATATTAATATGTATAAATAGATTAGTTAAGAATATAATATTGATTTTAGAATATATAAAAATGCTGTTAATAGTTAGAAAAATTTATTTTATTTTTTGAGCGCAGTAACCACTTTCAATTTATAAATGAAAGAAATTGTAGCAATGAATATTAAATTGTAGTGTAGATATAGATATGTGCTATTGAAAAATAAATAGGTACAAAAAATATTTTTCGCAATAATAAATGTAATTAAGGAGAATAGAGTTTGGCTCCTCAGAATCAAATTTTACATAATTTGGATTATCGTTTTGTAAACCCAAAAAAGGTCTTTGTTTTTTTAAGACAGAAATCCAGACTATTGGGTGATTACCCTAATATAAAATCCGCCTTCAATACTTCGATTAAGGATAAAAATATAAATACGACGACTAGACTCATGCAAATACACGTTAGACCTATATTACCCTTTACTAAAAAGGCTTAGACGCTTTTTCTTAAGTGCCTGAAAAAAACTAGGATTAAGTCCTGTTACCTTTTTAAAATGTCTGTGAAGCTGTTCTTTATTTTTAAAGTCTAACTGATGGGCTATAGCTTTAAGTGAAAGATCGCCATATAGAATCATTTCTTTAACTTTCTCAATTTTGAGTATCAATAAATAGTGAGAGATAGTACTCCCGTTAACTTCGGCAAATATAGTAGAAAGACATTCAAAGCTGAGTCCTATGTTACGAGTGAGGAATTCTTCATAGCTACTTCTGGAAAACACTTCATCTTCCGCCATGAGTAGATCTAATATAGTTTTCATCTTTTCTATGATTATCTCATGATCTTTGTCCATTAGCACCAGCCCATTTTTCTTTAGGCTAAGCCTAAGTGATTCATGCTGTTCACCACTGATATCATTTTTTAACTCCACAGTTCCCAGCTCTCTTATAATAGCTGAAATGCCTAGCTTTGTGAGAGCATCTTTAACATTAGACTTACAGCGTAAGCTGACCATATATCGAATATATATTTTCATATGATAGGTTCTATATGGTTTGGATTATAGGTTTTCAAGATTATCCCCTCTTTTTAATTTCAATTGCTTAAAATAAGTAGGCGTTACTCCAGTGATTTTCTTAAACTGACTAGATAAATGAGCTACACTGCTATAATGCATCTTAAAGGCTATTTCAGACAGATTGAGTTCATTATATAATATCAGCTCTTTTACTTTTTCGATTTTGTTAATGATAATGTATTGCTGTATAGTCATACCCTTTACTTCTGTAAATACATTAGAGAGATAAGTATAGTCATAGCCTAACTTTTGACTTAAAAAAATGGAGAAATTTACTTTGGGAATATCGTCAGAGAAATGAATTACTTCTATAATAGTGTTTTTAATTCTTTCGATAAGAATGCTTTTCTTATCATCCATGAGTTCCAGTCCGGATCTCATTAAACTAGTCCTGAGCAATTCCCTATTTTCAGCTGTGATAGGTTCTAATAGGTCCACCATACCCAATTCCAGCAGCGTGTAAGCTATGCCCAGATTACATAATTCGTTTTGAACCACCATCTTACAACGGAGACTTACCATGAATTTAATGTGTAGTTTCAATATTAAATGGACAAAGTGGGAAAAGTGAGAGGTATTCTATAAAATCTTAGAGGGGGATGACTGCCTTTTTGGGATGATCAGGAAGATTGTATAAGGCTAGGATTTTTAAGGTTTTTATAAAGATGGACAATTTTATCTGATATATAATATATATAGCTTTATATATATTAAACATACTGACATGAACATTCTAAAACTACAAACTTTACTTCACAGCTTTTAATATTACCACCACAAATAATAAAATTGATAAGATTCATTTAATAAAAGTTCCTATGTCCAATTCTAAGTATAAAAAAAGCAGCTACCGAAGTAGCTGCTTTATATAAAGGGTGGTTTAAACCTATCTAAATTCAAGATTAGAAACCTCCAACTCTTCTTCTCGAAGTAGTTCCATAATGCTTATGGATACTATTTACGAAATCTGTCTGAGGACCTGTAGGCCAATTGTCATCATCAAAGCCCGGTGCATTTTCTAATCTTTCCTTATCTACATCCAGCGTAACCAAATCCTCTCCAGTTCTTTCAGCTCTAGTAAAAGAAAGTGATTCCCAAGGAATAGCAAAGTACTTATTGTTCATGTTTAGAAACCCTGTTCCCACAGCCAATACTACATAAGCTACTTCTCCATCTGGATATAGAATAACATCTTTAACACTTCCAATATCTTCGTCTCTCAGATTTTTAACATTTCTACTTGTAAGATCTGAACTTCTTAATAAATGAGCATTATTAGGATCTTTCATTTTTTGGTTATTTAGTGGTTAAAAATAATTTTGTAAAAAACATGCAAATTTTTTGCCATATAATATTAAATATTTTAAATAATACAGATACTTATCCACATATTTATCATTATCCAATGATTTAAAAATATTAAACCCTTATTTAAATAAATAGCCTGGTCCATTGCTGGCATTCCAATAATCCTTTATCTTTTAAAGCTCTGAAAATTTCACCAACTTGGGGAACAGTAACGATTAAACCCTATGAAATTACCCATTCCTCTCTTAACGCTGCTGATAGCTTTGAGCAGCTGTAGCCAATTCAGTCCCCAACAAAGTATACCTGAACAGGCAAATGATACAGCAGGTATATCTGGCAAAGCGGAATACTTAGGCTCTCCCTATGTAGCAGCAGGTGATCGGGTATATATGGTAGGACATCAGGACGGGACATTTCCCGATCTAGGATGGCATGTGGAAGGAGAAATGGGAGGAATATGGAACCATCCTATTAAATTAATGGATGGTTTTACCGCCGCCATAAAAATGGGTGCTGATGTCCACTGCCTAGATAATGCGACACAGTTTATCAATTTTCCTTACGGAAACAAGCACATCTACAATCTACCCGTGTTGGAAGTCGAAAGGTTCCAATATGTCCCCGAGGGAAAGCAGGGACTCGTCGTGGAATTTAATTTAAAAAACGCTGCGGATCAAGATCAGGAAATAGAGTTTGAATTTTCGGGCCACACAGACCTTATGCCAGTATGGCTTGGTGAGAGAACAGGGATGATAGACCATGCAGACCAGCTCCAATTTGATGAACAAAGGCAAGCATGGGTGGGAAAAGATGCGGGAAACGAATGGTATGTGATTTTTGGAACCGGTACTGACGCCAAAGCAGAGGAAGAGGCTTCAATCCACTGCGCATATGATCCACAAGGTAAAGGTATAGCCGGAGGACTAAAGTATCATCTGGAACTGCCTAAAGGTTCAAGTGCTACTATCCGTATGGTCATAGCAGGATCCTATACCAGCCTGGGAGATGCAGAGCAAACCTTTGACGATATACTTAACCATCACGAACAGCATTTGGAGACTAAAAAAACCCATTATGCGGATATCGCAAGCATGTCCAAAGTGACCATTCCGGATAAAGACCTTCAGAAAGCATTTGAGTGGGTGAAGTACAATACTGAGTGGTTGGTTAGGGATGTACCAGAAATCGGAAGAGGACTTGGAGCGGGGATGCCCGATTACCCTTGGTGGTTTGGGGTGGACAATGAATATACCCTTCAAGGAGCCATAGCCACGGGAAGAAAGGATTTGGTATATGCTACCATAGACCTGATACATTCTCTTTCGGAAAAACATAACGGCAATGGACGTATAGTCCATGAGGTCAGCACCAATGGGGTGGTTTTCAATCCCGGGAATATCAACGAGACCCCACAGTTTGCTTCCCTGATCTGGTTTGTCTATCAATGGACAGGAGACAAAGCTTTTCTTCAGAAGTATTTCCCAACTATTAAAAAGGGTCTCGTATGGCTGATGGAAGAAAACGATCAGGATGGTAACCTTTTTCCTGACGGATACGGAATGATGGAGATACATGGGCTGGAATCGGAAATGATAGATGTGGCTACGTATACCCAGGCAGCCTTTGAGGATGCGGCGCAGATGGCAGCAGTACTGGGCGACAGAGCCCTATCAGAAGATTACCAAAAAACTGCGGACAGGCTTAAAGTTAAGATAAATGAAGAATTCTGGGTGCCCGGGTCTAATTCATATGCGGATTTTATAGGCACAGCTTCAGAAGCATTACACCTTGTGGATGCAGCTATCATCCGGGCGGACACCTTAGAAAAACCCTGGGCAGTGGAAGAGCTGAAGGAGATGAAAAAGGAATTATCCACTTTGCCCCCGAATAGAAAACAAGGTTTTGTGGTCTTTACTAACTGGGTGGTGAATACGCCTATAG
>DATHVH010000352.1:0-5630 GCA_035461405.1 Anditalea sp. | reverse complement strand
TCAGATATAGAAACACTGGCGGATGTATTTAGTGAAGGTCTGGCCGCCATCATAGGTGACCTACTTCAGCTGGTAACCATACTGGCGGTGATGTTTTATATAGATTGGAAGCTTACTCTGGTTAGCCTTTGTACTCTTCCGTTGCTGATTATTTCTACTTATGTATTTAAAGAAAAAATCAAAGTTGCATTTAACGATGTTCGTAATGCTGTTTCCAATCTAAATACATTTTTACAAGAACACATTACAGGGATGAATATTGTGCAGATATTCAACAGGGAACAGCGCGAGTACAAAAAGTTTGAGGATATAAACCGTGAGCATAGAAGGGCACATCTAAAATCGGTTCTGTACTATTCCGTATACTTCCCTGTAGCGGAGATTATTCAGGCCATAGGTATTGGTTTAGTAGTTTGGTATGGTGCTACTGGAGTATTTAATATGGAACTGAAAGTGGGGGTTTTGATCTCCTTTATCATGTACCTGCAGCTATTTTTCAGGCCTATCCGGATGATCGCTGATAGATATAATACTTTACAGCTAGGGGTGGTAAGTTCTTCACGGATTTTCAAACTTCTGGACAATGAAGAACATATCCCTAATAATGGCACCTTAGCTCCAGATAAAATCCAAGGAGATATTTCTCTTAAAAATGTTTGGTTTGCTTATAATGATGAAGAATGGGTATTAAAAAATATCAATTTTGAAGTCAAGCATGGAGAGACCATCGCTTTGGTGGGGGCTACCGGAGCGGGAAAGTCCAGTATCATCAACCTGATCAGCCGTTTTTATGAAATTAATAAAGGTAGCATCGAGGTGGATGGTAAAAACATTAAAGACTTTGAATTAAACACTTTAAGAAAACACATAGGAGTGGTCCTTCAGGATGTATTCCTTTTTTCTGATACCATATTTTACAATATCACGTTGGGAAATCCCGACATTACCCGTGAGCAGGTACTCTATGCTGCGGATCTAGTCGGAGCTAGGAAATTTATTGAGCGTCTTCCTGGCGGGCTTGATTATAATGTAATGGAAAGAGGCGCTACCCTATCAGTAGGTCAGCGTCAATTGATATCTTTTGTAAGGGCTATGGTCTATAATCCCGAGATTATCATCCTAGATGAGGCCACTTCATCGGTAGATACGGAAACAGAGGTATTGATCCAGTCTGCTATAGACAAGATGATGAAAGGAAGAACATCTATCATTATCGCCCACAGGCTATCCACCATTATCAAAGCTGATAAAATTATAGTCCTTCACCAGGGAGAGGTTATGGAAATGGGCACCCACGAAAGTCTATTGACACATGGTGGCTATTATGCCCAGCTTCACCAGATGCAATTAAAGTCGATGGTCAGCTAGAATGCATTCCATTATTTCAGGACTTTATGCGAATTTAATAAACAATACGCTGTATTTTTGTGCCGTTTTAAAATAAAAAAATAACCAGCTATACATGAAATCGATCCTGCCTTACGGCAGTCAGGCATAAGGAAATACATCATACATTGGGATGATTACCCCGAATGCGAGATTCCACATGCCTGCCGGAAGGCAGGTATGACCTTTATAAAAATAATATAATCATATGAAATCGAGCATGAGGAGAACCTCACAAGGAGGGATGATTAAATTGCGAGATTCCATGTGACCATTCAAAATCAAATTATAAACACATGAAAAAAATAATTTTCCTCTTTTTGTTCCTTTTACCATTCATAGGTTATTCTCAAGAACATTCCATTGGTTTACGACTCGGTGAGCCATTAAGTATCACCTATAAAACTTTCCTTGATGACAATATATCCATAGAAGGGATGGTCGGAAGAGCCGGTTCTAATAGTGCCATGTATTACCGAACGGCATTTGATAGAAACAGACCCGCACCTAATTCTGTTTATAATGGCCATAGTACCTATAATGGATTTTCGCTAAACGTAAGATCTGCATACCATGAGGATATTACGGCAGAATTTGATATTACCGAGGGAACATTGGTTGCCTATGGTGGTCTGGGGGTACAATTAAGATCTGTACGTGTAGATTACCTTTACTCTACACTTGGCACACCTGTAAATATACTAGGAGAAACCCGAACCAATATAGATTTAGGCCCTGAGGCTTTTGTGGGAAGTGAATACTATTTTGACGACTTGCCTATCAGTGTATTTGCCGAGATTGGATTGTTCATGGAACTTATAGATAGACCTGGACACTTAAAGTTGCAGGGGGGTATAGGCGTAAGATATATGTTTTAAACAATGAGAAGCAAGGTTTTAATATCGCTGATAGTATTCATACTTGTAGGAATGGCCACCTTTTATCTATTAGGTGGGTTCAATGAAATCGAAATGAATGTGGTCTCTGCGGAAGACATACACCTGATCGGCTATGAATATAGGGGCACTCCACAGGATGAAAACCTTGAAAAAACCTTCCAAAAAGTAGAGGACCTAATCGAAGCCCATCCAGATAATCGGCTTAATACTATCTATTATATTGAGCCTGCCGGTAAGCTCGATACCATGACGGTATTCGTTGGAACAGAGTACAATGAAAATATGGCAGGGGATTTGGAAGAAAAAATTATTACCTGTCGGCAGGCTATCGTGGCCACTCTTCGATCACATAGATTTGTAATGCCGGGACCGGATAAAGTGAAGCGTGAGATAGAAGATTATGCCAGGGAAAACGGTCTAGAGACACAGGGAATATATATAGATAGAATAGTGGCCGCAGACCATGTAGATGTATTTGCACCATTGAAATAATAAATTGTAAATATACATTTAACATTCTTTTATAATATAGATCGAACTATTTACGATTTGATTCGTCTATTATTGAAGTGATAATCACCTAAGCGATATTAAATCGAGCATGATGCAAGCGATTCACATTGTAATGATTGTAGGTTTGCGAGATTCCATATGACAATTGAAAAACAAATTATAACCATATGAAAAAGTTTTTTGTGCCTTTTATCCTTCTTGGAGCAATAATCATTCAAGCTTGTGAGGGGCCTATAGGCCGTGAAGGCCCTATGGGACCTGAAGGACCTCCAGGTGTATCCGTTGAAGCTGACATCTTTGAAATTGAGGCGACATTTGCAGCAGCAACTGACTGGTCTGTCATAGGAGAATATGATGATTTTGGAGGATTGTTTTTGAGTTCAGATAAGCTGCTCATCTATCATCTTTGGGAACAGGGAGATGCAGATGTATGGAGAATGTTACCTCAGACTATATTTATGCAACAGGGAATATTCCAGTACAACTATGATTTTACAGATTTAGATTTTCAAATATTCCTGGAAGGAAATTTTGACTTGAATACACTTGAACCGGTTTGGACTGATAATCAAATTTTTAGATTGGTAATTCTACCCACTGTGCCTACCAATTTTAGAATTGACTACAGTAATTATGAAGAGGTAGTCAAACACTTTAATCTGGATGAAGATAATATCAAAAGAGTCACTTTGAAATAAACAACAATAAAGAGCTGCAAGAAATGGCAGCTCTTTTTCTTTTCCAAAACTGTGTTTTAAATTTTCCTGAATTATCTTTGCCGCATGCAATTACAAAACGATTTATTACTAAGGGCTGCAAGAGGCGAAAAGGTGGAAAGAACTCCAGTATGGCTGATGCGCCAGGCAGGTAGAATCCTTCCCGAATACCGAGCAGTCAGAAATAGTGTAAGTGGATTTATAGAACTGGCCCAAACCCCTGAACTTGCGGCTGAAGTGACCATACAGCCGGTGGATTTACTTGGTGTAGATGCAGCTATTATTTTTTCAGATATTCTGGTGATACCAGAAGCTATGGGTCTACCTTACGAAATGGTGGAAAAGCGTGGTCCATGGTTTCCAAAAACTGTAAATACAGCAGAAGACCTTAAAAAATTAAGGATAGCTGATGGTCATTCCGATTTGGCTTATGTAATCGAGGCTATTAAAATAACTAAAAGAGATTTAAATGGACGAGTGCCATTGATCGGTTTTGCGGGTGCCCCTTGGACTATATTTGCCTATATGATAGAGGGTTCTGGATCAAAGACTTTTTCCAAAGCCCGTGCTATGCTTTATACCCAACCGGAAATGAGCCATCAGCTTCTCCAGATGATCACTGACAGCACTATCAATTACTTAAAAGCACAGATTGCTGCCGGAGTAGATTTGGTTCAGATATTTGATAGTTGGGCAGGCATTTTACCACCACACCACTATGCTGAATATTCACTTCCGTATATAGCTCAGATATGTGATGCTATAAACGAAGTACCTAAAACTGTTTTTGCCAAAGGAGCATTTTTTGCCCGGGAGGAAATGGGTAAGTTGAACTGTGAAACCATAGGTTTGGACTGGAATATGGGAATAGCAGAATCCCGAAAGATGATTGGAGATAATAAAACCCTTCAAGGAAATCTAGATCCTGCCGCTTTGTATGGGACATCAAAAGAAATAGAAAAAGCAACCATAGATATGCTTGATCAATTTGGTAATAGCCGTCATATAGCTAATTTAGGTCATGGAGTTTATCCGGATATAGACCCAGAAAAGGTTAAAATTTTTATCGAAACCGTGAAGTCTTATAGTCACAGTCTACAATCCTAATAGTAAAAAGCAGCCAAATGGCTGCTTTTTTTTTGATCACTTTTTATTTTTTCATATTCATTTCCTGTTTTAGAACACCATTTAGTCTATTTTTTTAGGGAAAAGATGAACCGATTCAACCTTCCTTTAGGTATACTTTTTCCATTTACGCTAATTAATGATTTAAGATCTGCCGATTGATGATTTACAATAATCGGCCATTCAACTTCCAAAAATGACAACACTTACATTTATCGGTTGAAATTTTAACAATATTTTAATTATTTTGTTGCATTATTTATTTTTATGGTTAATTTTATATCCATAATTAAAAAGAAAAGTGTTCAAACTTTGATTTTTGGTTAAATCTCAAACCTATTTTCACCATTAACACAAAATTATGAAGCACAGATTTACTTCTATGGCAACAAAAGGATTAATGCTACTAGGATTAGCGTTAGTTCTTGGAACAGCACCTGCAATAGCGCAGGATGACAGCAAATTCAGCTTTGATGTAACACTCAATTCTGATCAGTTTTTTGGATTTTATCCATTCTTTACCGGAGCATATAGTGTGACCGACCAAGTTGATTTTACCTTTTACGGAATATTATGGTCCGGAGGCACTGGGGGCAACTGGGGTAATTGGACCGAATTTGGAGTAGGTATCGGATTAGAACCGGCACCTGGATTAAGTATTAGCCCACAGATAGGCGTGTTGGGAGGTAGTTTGTTATCTTCAGGAACAGAAGGCGCAGCTGTATTTGGGGATGGTATAGTACCTAATCTAACTATTCAATTGGACAAGGCTAGAACTGAAGGAGAAATATATGCCGGATTCTACACGCCATTGAGAGATATGACGACATCAGAAAGTCAGACTACACTGTCCTATCTGCATTACTGGGCCAACTTTGGTATTAAAGCGACAGATTTCTTTTCTCTGGGAGCCCATTATGAACATCTTATCAATACTGGAGGCTCGAGGGTGAGTGGATCAACTGATGTTTACCAGTGGTTGGGACCCTAT
>DATHVH010000351.1:0-5007 GCA_035461405.1 Anditalea sp. | reverse complement strand
GTTTCAAGTTCGATTCCTGACGGGAGATAGTTAAAGAGATTACAATATTTTGGTCCTGTAGCTCAATTGGATAGAGCAACTGCCTTCTAAGCAGTAGGTTTCAGGTTCGATTCCTGACAGGATCACGGAAAGCTCACTTAATGGTGGGCTTTTTTTTTACTCTTTTCATTCTAAAACATGTAACCATAAATGCTCAATTGGATAGAGCACCCAGCTTTTGGGCGGGAAGGTTTCAGCCCCGATAGCCATCGGGGGATTCCTGACAGGATCACGGAAAGCTCACCTAATGGTGGGCTTTTTTTTTACTCTTTTCATTCTAATACATGTAACCATAAATGCTCAATTGGATAGAGCATCCACCTTTTTGGTGAAAAGGTGTAGGAGTTATTTCGTAACTGAATACTTTGAAATCAAAATTTATACTTATTCAACTATCCCTTGAGGATTTGATGATAGAATGTATACATTCCATAAAAACACAATTCCACATCTCGGGAAAAATCTCCCCATTTAAAACGCAATTTTAATTAACCCTTCAATACTTTTTTTAACAATAAAACCTTTTTCAAAAAATTATTTTCCGAAATAAAAATAAATAACCTTATCGCAAGCTTATTTGACCCTTTTAAAAGTAATTGGCAAAAAAAGAAAACTATTTGGCATACATACTGTTTAACGGTAACTAAAACAAAATAAACAAAATTATGAAAAAATTAAAAATGTTATCTTTAGCTGCAGCTTTTGCAACTGCTGGAGTTCTTATGGCTTGTGATGCTAGTACTACTACATCCGCTACAGATGAGACTACTGAGGATACTACTTACGAAGAAGCTCCTATGGAAGAAGCACCTATGGAAGCAGATGATACCGTTGTAGATATTGCTGTAGGTTCATCTGACCATACTACATTAGTAGCTGCACTATCTGCAGCTGATCTAGTAGAAACTCTTAAAGGAGACGGTCCTTTTACAATATTTGCACCAACTAATGCTGCATTTGAAAAATTGCCTGCCGGAACGGTGGACAACCTGGTTAAACCTGAAAATAAAGAAAAACTATCAGGTATATTAACTTACCATGTAGTATCAGGTAACGTTAAAGCTGCTGACCTTTCTGACGGACAGGTTGTTCAGACTATTAATGGCCAAGATCTTACGGTTTCCATTAAGGACGGAACAGTTATGATCAACGGAGCCAAGGTTACTGCTGCTGACCTGAATGGCAGCAACGGAGTAGTCCACGTGGTGGATTCAGTATTAATGCCTAAGTAATTTAAGTTAAAACAAAAAAAGCCTGCTTATAAAGCAGGCTTTTTTTGTTTATTAAATTTAAAAAATTATTAAACAAAATTAAGATTCAATATTTTATCAGAATTTACCCCTTTCCTTTAATAGGATATTTTTCCCTCCATAGTGATTTCGCCCTGAGGATCATTTCTGTCTGTAAGGGAAACACCCTCAAGATACCCATACGCATCAACAAATCTTCCGCTACCTCCTGTTATTGTATGATAAACGGTGACCAGAACTAATCCCCCCTCTTGGGGAATAGAATTGCCAATAAACTCTGTATATAGGGTATCTTTATTTGCAGCAATAAAAAAAGATGTCCCATCCAATAAAAATGGCGGTGGTGGTGTCAAAATAAGTGTGCTTAGCGCTTCAAAATTAGTTTTTCCCAAATGGGTCAATATCCCTTCCCCTGTAATTTTCACTTGCTGGATTGGCGGAGGACTCAATGGTGTTGATATGGTCTCAAAAGTTCCTTTGACATCAAAAAGAGGTTTCTCTTTTTTAACTATTGGATAATCTACGCAAGCTGTAAAGGCCATTACCACAAAAATTATTACCAGTGACTTTTTCATAGCTTTAAATTGTTTGGTGGTGATTCCATGAAATTATAAAAATAACCATGGCAAATTTTGACTAATAGCTGAGTGACATTTGTCGGCCGCGATACGGCTAGTTACAATAGACCAAAGATGATAATCTTACTTTATGATCTATTGGTCGATAGACGGGTACTAATAGTCTTTATTTAGGAATAAGATTAAGAAATGTATCAGCAATTAGTTAAATTTATTAGAGGGTTTGGTTATGTGGCATCTAAACACAAATTTTGATCGGCTTTTAAAGCATCGCAAGATACAGCATTTACTTTTTTGGCTGGTGGTCATATTATATTTTACCATCGGATATGGAGCTCCAGGCCGGTATGGGGACACTTTTCAGCGAGTAGTTTTATTCCTTCCGGGACATATATTTCTTACATATATTTTCTTTTACTATTTAATCCCAAAATTTCTGATCCCCAGACAGATATTTTCTTTTATCATACTCGGCATAATTGCTTATTTTCTTTCTCTTTATTATGCTTATAATGTCAACTTTCATCTGCTTCCTATTTTTAATCTTCAGAGTATTTGGGTGGGATCTCCGCTTATAGGACAAACCACGATGCTGGGGGCTGCCCTTTCGATAAAATTCCTTAAGCAATGGTACAGGGAAAAACAAAATGCCAATGAATTGAAACAGCAAAAAACGGAAGCCGAACTCAACTTATTAAAAGCTCAGATACATCCACATTTTTTATTCAATACACTAAACAATCTATATTCTCTGATTTTAGAAAAATCTCCACTAGCTCCAGAAATCGTACTGAAACTTTCAGGATTGTTGAGATTTATGGTTTATGAAAGTCTAGCCTCCCAAATTTCTTTAAGCAAAGAAATTTCTTTGATAAAAGAATATATTGATCTAGAGCACCTAAGGTATGGTGACAGACTTGATATCTCCGCCCAATTTGATGGAGAGATTGAAAATAAAGCTATATCTCCTCTTATATTTTTACCACTAATAGAAAACGCATTCAAGCACGGGGTCAGCAATCAGCTGGATCAATGTTGGATAAGTTTACATATGCATATAGAAAGTGAAGAATTGGATTTTAAATTAATTAATAGCAAAGATCCTGAAACCATGATGGCCGCCGCCCCTTTTGGAGGCAAAGGAATAGAAAATGTTAAAAAAAGATTAAACCTGGTCTACCCTGGAAAACATCACTTGGAGATCATTAATCAACATGAGGCGTTTATAGTAAGCCTTCAATTGACATTGGAAAGTTCAGATTACAGCGAATTGTCTAAAAACCTATACATCAACCCTGTACAAAATGTCCAAGATCAACTGCTTACTCGTGGATGATGAACCGCCTGCTTTAAAAATCTTGATGAAATATGTGGCAGAAGTCGATCAGTTAAAGCTGATCGGCAGTTGCAACAATGCCTTCAAGGCTATGGAATACCTCCAAAATGAGAAAATTGATTTATTATTTTTAGATATTAAAATGCCAAAACTATCAGGCATTTCTTTTATAAAAACTTTGGCCAATCCACCTAAAGTAATATTCACTACCGCCTATAAGGATTTTGCTGTGGATGCATTTGAACTTGATGCAGAGGATTACCTTCTCAAACCATTTTCTTTCGAAAGATTTATCAAAGCTATTAACCGAATAATTCTTACAGACCACCTTCCTACTATCGAAACGGCCAAAACGAATCCTGCATTTCTTTATTTAAAAATAGATCGAAAAATGGTAAAAGTATACCTGGATGAAATTATATATATCGAAAGTTTAAAAGACTATGTAAAAATTCATCGTTTAAATGATTCTACCCTTATCGTAAAAATTCCAATTTCCAACCTTGAAAATATGTTGCCCAACAATTCCTTCGTAAGGATACATCGCTCATATTTGGTTTCGCTCAATAAGATAACCGCCTATACTAGCAAGGATATAGAAATTGGAACAATAGAACTTCCAATAGGGAAAGTATTCAGCCATCAGTTCTCTCAAGTACAAAAACAAAGTCAAAAAGACCACACAGCAAAAAAGCACTGATTACAATCCCCACGTTAGCCCTACAACAGCGAAATTGATCAATGTAAAATTATATACTTCGTCAATATCTGCACCTCCTTCCAGTATTCTGTAGCCCGCCTTTAATCCAAGCTTTCCAGTGATTGGTACTTTTCCGCCCACGAAAAAGTCAAATGCCCTTCCCGGGCCTCCTGCCAGCCCATCTCCCTCTAAATATAAGGTCCAACTCGGTAACTTATAGGCAGTAAAAATATGTAACAACGGCACAAAGCCAATATCGTCCTTGCGATCTGAAATACCGTCTTCGGAAGTAAGCCTTACAGTAGCATCACGTATCTTAGCTGTAAAACCTATGCCTACTAACCACTTATCAGTAGCAACTATATCCCGTCTGTAAGTAAGCCGATAACTATTAAATTTATAAAATCCACTTAAAGCTTCTCCTGCCTCAAATGAAGAATTTTGGAATTCTATATCAAATGGTGTGGCACCATCATAATTAATACTTAATGGAGCAAATAATGCGAAAATATGGTTTCTTTCATTAAAAGTAAACCCAACTCTAAGCCTAAAAGGGATTACCGGTCCCTGTGCCTCAAAATCTTCGGTAAAATTAAAGGTAGTTCCTGTCTGGTTAGGGATACGGACGTTATTATAACCAGGGAAAATTAATCCAGATTCCACATCTATGGAAATCTGTGCCTGAGCTTGACTTATACCAATGAAAGCAATAAATGCAAATAAGAGTTTTTTCATAACTGTGGCTTTTAGTTATAAAGGCCCTATAAGCTCTTATTGTTTCTGAAAAGTAATACTCTTAGTTAATTTTCGGTAAAAAATTATCGTCTAATTATTAATCATGTTGGCAATAAATTATTTACTGATTGTATGTCAGAATGTTAGGGATCAACAGCCGGAATTTTAGAAAATCATGAAATAAATAGGCTCTAGTTGTTTGTTAAAATCGATTTTTATGGTTTATATTTGCAACACTTTAAAGAGAAAACTCTTTAATTGTATACAGGGTGTTGGGTGAGTGGCTTAAACGATCCGCCGCTGCGAATAAACTGTCATGAGTTTAAAAGTGTATTATTAAATTTAAATAGAGGGTTGGGTGAGTGGCTT
>DATHVH010000350.1:0-19143 GCA_035461405.1 Anditalea sp. | reverse complement strand
GATAATAAAATTAATTTAAAAAGGTGCATCTGGAGATTCACTACTCTGATGCAGCAGCACGGAAGCGTATAAAATAGATAATTTCTTTATAAGGGTTAACAAATCAAAGAACCGGCTCCTTTTGGGGGTCGGTTCTTTATTTGAAAAAGAAGAGTACTTATTTGATGACCCTAGTGGCTAAATTAAGTAGTTTCAGGCAATTTGAACTTTATAGGTACTCTCATTTTCACATTTACTTTTTGACCTTTTTGGGTGCCGGGCTCCCAGTCAGGAGCATTTCTGATGACTCTAAGTGCTTCTTCATCACAGCCACCGCCGATGCCCCTCAGTATTTCCACTCCCTGAATAGATCCATCCACTTCTACGACAAATAATACATAAACAGTACCTTCTATTCCCTCTCTTTTAGCCTGTGCAGGGTAGGTTAGGTTCTCAGTAAGATATTTGTTCCATCCCTCAAATCCTCCTGCTGGGGCGGGTGGGTTTTCGACTACATCAAAGACCTCCCCTGAAGAGGATCTCAATACGGTTTCGCCGCTTTCATCTGCATCTATAATCAACTCATGGTCCTCATTCCCCTCACAGGAGAATACGATCACCAGCAATGCTAGCAAGGGTATAGCCATTAAAAATCTGCATTTTTCTCTCAAATTGGATTCTGTTTTGCCCATCATAATGATTCGTTTTTTGGTTTGAAATTTATTGAAATAGTTATTCATAAGCTGCTTTTGCCGGTCCGCTAGGATCAACTTAAGTAAAAGATTGGCATAATCGGTTTTGGAGCAGGATTTTGTGATTTCATTGTCCACCTGAAATTCATGCACTTCTGTAAGACTTGATTCCAGCATCTTAGTGAAAGGGTGGAACCAGAAAATGATTTTTAATAGCTGGATAAATAAAATGTCCAAACTGTGGTATCTGGTTGCATGATTGATTTCATGGGAAATGATCAGCTGCTGTTCGGAATCAGAGGGATTATAGTCAGGCAAAAATATGTAATTAAAAAAAGAAGATGCCTGAAAGTCTGGACGTATGGCAAGGATATATCCTAGGTGATGGATTTTTTTAGAGTTATAGATATTTCTGTAAATCTGGAACAGACCGGTGATAAACCGAATGGATGCTATAATTAAACCTAAGAAATAAATTCCCGTCAGAAAATTGAAAAATGAGGGTAGTATAGATGCCTCACCTGGAGATTCATTATCTAGCTGAACTTCAGGAAGGAAGTAGCTGTAACCTGTGGAAAAAACTGAACCTTCACCAGAGGAAATTGAAGGTATGCTGAGTAGGGGAATAATTAAAACCAGGCTTATGATAAGCAGTAGGTAGGCACGGTTCCAATCAAAAAAAGTATACTCAGATAAGAATATGCGGTAAAACCCATAAAGGATAAATAGACAAATACTGCCTTCCCACAAATAATTGATAATTCCTTCCATAGTTTCTAAGGTTTTGGTAAGTTTTCAATGAGCTTTTGCAGTTCTTTGATGTCATCGTCAGAAAGTTTATTTTCTTTAACCATATAAGACAACATGTTTTTGGCCGATCCATCAAAATAGTTTTTTACCACATGGTTAAAACTTTTGCTTTGGTAGTCATCGCGCGAGATTAATGGATAGTACTCATTAGTAGTTCCATATGTCTTATGGGAGAGATATCCTTTATTTTCCAGTTGTTTTATATGGGAAGCCAAAGTAGTGTAAGGCGGTTTGGGTTCTGGTAAAAGGTTCAAAACATCTCTTACCAAAGCTTTATCAAGCTTCCAAAAGATCTGCATAATCTGCTCTTCATGAGGACTTAATGTTTCCATAAGTTAAATGTAAACTAAATAATTGATATATGCTACGAATTTTTCGTAATTATACGAAATTTCTGTAACTCTACACATCAATTTACCCTGCATCTATAGAAGAGGTGGTTGAATAAATATACATTGGTGAATCAAAAAAGCTTTGGTAGGTTAATACCAAAGCTTTTTCCAAAAATTGACATTTCAAGATTAAAAAACTTAATGTGACTGTATTCAAAAAATACTAAAAAATGATTACCCAAATCTTTTGAAAAGTAAAACCCAAATGAATTTACTTTCGGAAGATTTACGATAGGTTTTCCATCTATTAATAAATTATTTTGTTTTGTTTCTGCAGATTTATTCCTTTTAATAATATTACAGTAAATGTGTCAAATCAGTAACTGACAATGAATAGTTAGGGGTTAGAGTTAGATTTAGAAATTTGGAAAGAAAGTATGGGATCAATAGTGAAAAAAAACGATCTGGTTAGAATGCTATTTATCCAAATCGTATTTGATTATTCTTCTATTTTAGACAGTCTCACATCATAAGTAGGGGTTAACCGGTCTGTATGCCTTGCTGTGACAGCCAATTCATCAATAAATGTCCCATTACTTATAAGTGCTGTTCTTTCGCCTCCCTGAATAAATACGCTCCAAGATATAGAGATGGATTTACCCGCAATATTCTCATTCCCCCTTACATTAATTGAAGTGCCATCGGGGTATTTAATTGTTCCTTTATACATTCGCGTAATATCATTATTGGTGCCATCTAGTTCTAATTCTACAATTGCGATATTGTTGCCATCACTTTCTTTGCACATGCTCCATTTTCCTTCAAATGATTCAGCATATAAATTATCAGATTTAGGTACGGAGATCAAGACACTCCCGGTAATTTCCCCCACAGAAGCATAAATTCTTACATTTCCCGGGGTGTATCCCGAGGCAAGTCCATCTTCATCAATACTTGCAATGCATCCATTGCTGGTGGTCCACTCATAGGTGATTTCAGACATTTCTTGATCGAATTGGTCAAAACCTTTTGCGGAAAACTGTACCTGCTCACCTCTTTTTAAAGAATTATTATTGTGAGTTACTTCGATCTTAGAAAGCACCAAATCTTCTGAGGTCACCGTCACAGGGATTTCAGCGGATTTGTTTGATACCTCAATATGTATTTTGGTGCTTCCCGCTCTAATGCCTTCTACCAGTCCTATATCGCTTACTGTACTCACTTGGTCATCATAAGATTTATACAAAATTTCTGGATTTTCAATCTCATCTCCTTCGATGTCAAACACCTTCATTTCTATCTGAACCTTTTGGCCTATCTCTATAATGATTTCTGTAGGAGTTATTTCGAAGCTATGAGGCTCTTGTGGTTCTGCCTCAGGTTCTATCACCGTAAATTCATGGGCTACTTTAACCCCTGTTTGGTTTGCCACTTCAATATTCGCGGTTCCTTTACTCTTTGCTTCTGCCAGACCGCTGGAATTAATGCTGAGTATATTGGGATTTGAAGAAGTCCAAGATAGGATTTGATCAGATAAAATGTTCCCTTGGCTATCTTTGACCAGAGCAGTAAAATTGACTGTTTCACCGACCGTCAATTCTGAATTGGGGAACTCCATTTCAATTAGTGTTGCCACTGGTAAATCGGGAGCCATATCTTCTTCTTCAGAAGAACAGATCCCTGATGATAGAGAAACTGCTGCAATCATTAGAATCAATTTTGCCTTAGTTTGAAATTTTTTTTTCATGGTACTCAAGTATATTTATAATTTATTTATCTCCCAGAATGAGTAGAGTGTATTGGCATATCCATTTCTTTTTTTACAATCACTAATCATGATGTCGGAAACGAAAAACTGCTATAATAGAAAAGCCGCTCAAATCATTTATAATGGTTACAATTCAAAGTCAAAAGCTATTGGTATAGTAGTTAGCATTTATTTCTTACTTAATTTATTACCAGTTAGTGTATCCTATATATGGTAAAGAATATTTGGCTTTAGAGTTAGTTTTTTAGGTAGTAGGATTTGAGAGGTTTTACACCAGAATTGTGATTGCTTGGAAAAAGTCATTTTATTAACCTACAAAATAGGGTGTAAATACATTTTATAATTACTATATTCCTGACATATAATATTTTTTACTATAAAATTAAATAAAACCGGAACTTGGAAGTTTTATGAAACGGATAATTTTATACCTACTTATTTTCAGTTTTCCCTTATCAGTATGGTCACAAAGTAAAATAGACAGCTTATTATCTGTATTGGAATCTAATCTTTATGACTCGTCTATTGTCGTAACTCAAATGGAAATTTCACGGGCTTTTAACAGAACAAAATCTGAGGTGTCTATTCAATATCATCATGCTCAAGAAGCAATAGATTTGGCTCTTAGGCTTGGGGACACACTTTTGTATGCACGGGCTTTGGATAATTTAGGATTGCTTTACCGCTATCATCAGCTATATACAGATGCAGGGCTTCTCCATGCCAAAGCTTTTATATTAATTGAGAACAAGCCGTTTGATCCACTTTATAAAATGATATTCGCTAACAATGCTGGCCTAGCTACACGCTACGACCAATTATATGATAAGTCCGTTTTTTACTATCTCAAAGCTTTGGACATAGCTGAAGCACAAGAGGATTTGAAAAACATAGCAATCTCCTGTAATGGATTGGGGAATACTTTTTCGCAAATCCCAAGTAAAGAGGATGAATCCTTAAAATATTTTATGCGGTCTTTAGCTGCGGAGGAAGAAAGAAACAACACCTTGGGTATGGCCATGAATTATCTATCAATAAGTGACCATTATGATGGGAGAAAACAGTTTGACATATCTCGTGTCTATTTGAATAAGCTGCTAGAATTAAATGAAGAGAGAAAGGATAAATTCGGATTGGCTATAACCTATGAATATTTTGGGCACAGCTATATGGAAGAGAATAAAAATATTGATTTAGCAATCGATTATTACCATCAAGCCTTGGCTGCATTTGAAGACCTGAAAAACAGGCATAAAATAGCAGGGTTATTATCCAATCTCGGGCAAGCCGGTTTTAAAAAAGGGCAGACCCAAGTTTCAAAAGGTTATTTTATAAGATCATTAAAACTTGCCGAGGAGATTAATAATAAAGCGCTGGTGATGCAAAGTGCCGAAGGTCTTGCAGATGTCTATGAGAAGGAAGGAGATTTTAGAAATTCACTGCTCTACACTAAGCTATCCTATCAATATAGTGATAGCATTAATTTATTAGATCAGGAAACCCAAATCGCTGCTATAACGCGTCAGTATGACCTTGAGAAAAAGGAATCTCAAATAGTTCTTTTAGAAAACACAAGAAATCTACAGGAAGCCGAACTGAAGACCCAGACTCAAAAAGTAAAAACACAGCGGGCATTCCTGATGATGATAGTAGTGGTGCTTTTCGCTGTGATCATTACTGCCATCCTAGTATTCCGGGATGTGAAAAATAAAAAGAAGACCAGACAGCTTTTACAGCAGAAAGAAAAAAAGCGGGTGGAGCATGAATATGAAGTTAACCTACTGCAAGCGGAAATGTTGGCTACACGGATGCAGATGAATCCACACTTTCTGTTCAATTGCCTAAATGCAGTAAAATATCTTATTCAGACGAAAAACTACTTTAAAGCAAAGGATTATCTAATCGTTTTCAGCAAATTTGTGCGCTTGGTATTGGAAACCAGTCAGAAACAGGTTATATCATTAGAAGAAGAACTTGGGATAGTGAGTAATTACCTGAAGTTGGAAGAGAATAGGTTTGACGAAAAATTTTTATATCAAGTTAACAATATACTTCCAGATATTATTTCTAAAGAGGTCGAATTGCCTCCATTATTATTACAGCCATTTGTTGAAAACTCCATATGGCATGGCCTTTTGCCAAGCAGGAAAGAAGAAAAGGTAATATCAATAAATGTATCTGGAAATTTGGATCAGATCAGGGTAGAAATTATTGATAATGGGGTAGGAAGGAGGAAGAATTCTCAGAATTCGGATTCACACTTACACAAAAGTATGGGAACCCAAATTACCCAGGACAGAATCAACCTTTTCAATAAGACCAGTAATTATAATATTTCTTTTGAAATAATAGATCTTTCTGATGGAAAGGAGCCAGCAGGGACTAAAGTAGTCATTTTATTAAAAGCCATAATGGCAACAAAACTAAGCAAGGATGAAAGTAGCTATATTGGACGATGAAATGCATTGCATAGAAAGCCTTGCTTTAGATCTTGAAAGCCTTCATAAAAACATTAATATAGTATATAAATGCAATAAACCTGAAGAGGCTTTGGCAAAACTGCCAGATATGGAGATTGATATACTTTTCTTGGATGTGGAGATGCCTGGCATGAATGGCTTTGAGTTTTTGGAACATATGGCTACTATACCTTTCAGTGTAATTTTTACTACAGCTTATAGTAAATATGCTGTAAAAGCATTTAAATACCATGCCTTTAATTATTTGATGAAGCCTATAGATGACAAAGATCTAGCTGAAGCTATTCAATTATGGGAAGACGAGAAGGCAAAATCTTATGATCAGGTAAATCATATTAAAGGACTCCTGGCGCAGATGAAAGATGATGGGGTTTTGAAAAGTAAAATTGCCGTACCTGTTTATGATGGATATGAATTTTTGGAAGTGGATGACATAATATATTGCCAGAGTGACAATAATTACACTACTTTCTTTATGAAGGACGGAAGTAAAATTTTAATAAGCAAAACTTTAAAAGAGGTAGAGAAAATTCTGGACAAATATAAGTTTTTACGCATCCATCAATCTTATTTGATCAACCCTAAATACCTTAAAAAATATCTGCGAAATGATGGAGGCTATGTGGTAATGGAAAACGGGGCCACTATTAGGGTCAGCAATCAAAAAAAGGAATTGATAACAGGTATTTTTGAAGCTGTAAAAAGGGGTTAGTAAATAGAATCCTCTATACACAGAATGAAATAATCTTGCAATTAGTAAGGTTGTTAATAGTATTTGTAGTATCAAACAGGATGGTTGTCTTCTTGATGTTCATACTGCTGCCTGGTAACTACATTATTTGATCCCAAAAAACACCTTAGCGTCTACCTTCTATTTGCGAAATAGAATATCAACTCAGCCGGAAAAAATAAATTTAGAGCCATTGAGTTTTTGTAGCAATAGACAATATTTTTAATTCAGCCTCCCTCAGTTTTTCATTTATTTTAATGATGTAAATACTATCCTAAAAGGCTCATTTCAAATTAAAAAAAACATTATATTTAAAGAAGATATAAAGGCAGTGAGCCAAAAACAAAACTCCTATTTTATCTTTATTAAAATGTTTATAATCAAGCTTTTAGTATTTTTTTTAAGGAGAGGTGAATCTATGCTAAGTACTTACCGAAGAAAAATAATTTCTGAAAGCTTCTAACCGATTACTTTATAGATACGTTAAATAAAGCCTAGTTGTGACATATGATAACAAGGTTGGAGAGATTGCACAAGTCGTTTGGTAGAAGTGTAACGGTCCCTATAAAACTGGTTATTAGCAGACCTACGTATTGGGTTGTGGGCTTAATGGCCATCGTTACATTCCTGATCATAATACTCGCATTACACGAGGTACGCACTTCGAGAATGCAGGCATGGTACTTTTCCTCCGTTTCCAAAGAATTAAGTTTTCATACAGAAGCTGGCCGTGCAGACACACCCTTACCATCCCCGCGTGGTCCATATGATTTTAGGCTAGGGTATGCCCAGCTACCACAATTCATTATAAGCCTTTCAGATCGCGGATATCATATTAATGCACAGGCCCGAGTTTCTGAACGAATGCGGATGCTGACAAAATCCGGGGTCTATCCGATTTACCATCAGAAAAATCAGGCGGGGTTAACATTAATGGCTGAAGACGGTGAACCTATCTATATAAACAGATTTCCGAACAGGGTGTATGAAAACTATGATGACATTCCCCCGGTGCTAGTCCAAACACTGTTGTTTATTGAAAACCGCACACTGCTCAACTCGGACAATCCATATTTGAACCCCGCCGTAGAATGGAAGCGGCTAGGGAAAGCAGCCACGGAAAAAGCCCTATCCAAGATCGGCAGCCCGCGGCAGGTGCCGGGAGGAAGCACACTTGCCACCCAACTAGAAAAAGTGCGCCACTCACCTGAGGGAATCACACAAAATGCTACACAAAAAATCACACAGATGTTTTCTGCTTCGTACCGGAGCTATCTTAATGGAGAGCACACACTTGAGTCCCGGAAGAATATCGTGGTCGACTATTTCAATTCGATGCCACTTGCTGCCATTCCCGGTTTTGGGGAAGTGATCGGTTTGGGAGATGGTATGTGGGCCTGGTATAACATAGATTTCGAAGAATACAACAGCCTTCTTTTAGCTCATGCAGATAATCTGACCGAACAAGCACAGGATGTAAGGGCTAAAATATTCCGACGTGTACTCAGTTTGTTTCTTGCCCAGAGGCGCCCCTCTTATTATCTTATAAGGCCGGATGGCCTTCTGCAGTTGAACCAGCTGACGGATGTCTACTTAGACATCCTGTTGAAGGAAGGGATCATTTCTCATGATCTGCATCACCCTGAATACCATGTGAGCTCAGATTTGCGCCGGGTTGCCCCAGGGAAAGAAAGTTTCTCCTTTATAGACCGTAAGGGTGCCAATGCTGTCCGTACGGAACTGCTGAATCTGCTTCAAGTCAAAAGCCTTTACGATCTCGATCGGTTAGATCTTACAGTTCAAACCACTTTTAACAAAAAGGTGCAGGATGGTGTGACACAGGTGCTCCAGCAGCTGCATGATCCCGAATTTATCCGCAAAGCAGGATTTGAAGGGTGGCGGCTTATTTCTGGAGACCTGGAAAAGATTAATTATGCGGTAGTGCTTTATGAAAGTACGCCTCAGGGCAATTTACTTCGTGTTCAGACGGACAACGTAAACAATCCCCTAAACATAAACGACGGCACTAAGCTCGAGCTGGGATCCACAGCCAAACTCAGGGTGCTCATTAATTATCTTGAGGTTATCAGCCAACTTTATGATACTTATGCAGGTGCCACACTGGTGGAACTATGGCAAATCGAAGTTTCCCGAAGAGATGCACTCACCCTATGGACACTTGATTACCTGGCAACCTTTCCTGATGCCACCCGGCATCAAATACTGGAAGCCGCTATGAAGCGCAGATATTCCGCAAGCACTGGTGAGCGTTTTTTTACTGGTGGCGGCGTACATACCTTCGGTAACTTCGACGGCAAACACGAGGGAATGGTGATGACAGTAACCGATGCGTTTAACCAATCTGTTAACCTCCCTTTTATCCGGATGATGAGGGACATTGTCAATTACTACGCTGTGTCTCTGCCGGGCAACCCCACCGGTATGCTCGATGATCCTCAGGACCCACGCCGCATAGAGTATTTATCCCGCTTTGCCGATATGGAAGGGCGACAGTTTATGGATCAGTTTCATCGTAAATATAGAGGTAAAAATGGAGATGAACTGATCATCGAAGCACTGAAAGACCGCCAATCCAATCCGAAGCGTGCAGCTTGGATCTTCCGTTCTATCCGGCCCGAAGCTTCAGTGGAACAGTTCCTTGCATTCAGGGGTATCCACACAGAACCTGCCGTCAAGGAGGATATCGCCGCATTCAACCGGGCAGCCATTGAATCACTTAACTGGCAGGACCGTGGATACCTGGCCAGTGTACATCCGCTTGAATTATGGCTTGTATCCTATCTCTATCATAATCCCGGCTCCAGTAGGGCCGAATGGATAGAAGCAAGTGCTGATGTGCGCCGGGAAGTGTATGGATGGTTATTTAAACGGCGCAGTAAAGGAACCCAGGACAACCGGATATGGCAGGTAATTGAAAAAGACGCTTTTGTAGAGATACACCGGGCCTGGCAGAAAGTGGGTTATCCTTTCCCTTCTTTGGTACCCTCTTACGCCACAGCCATAGGCTCTTCTGCGGACAGACCGGGTGCTCTAGCCGAGCTCGCCGGCATTATACTAAATGACGGCATGAGAATGCCCAAGGCGCGCATCGAAAAGCTGCACTTTGCCTCTGGTACACCCTATGAGACTATAATGGAGCGGAATACTGCCGAAGGTGAGCGAGTGCTCTCCTCCGAAATAGCAAAAGTGGTGCATAAAGCCATGGTAAATGTAGTGGAACAGGGTACCGGACGCAGAGTTGCCGGTACTATGAAAACATCAGCAGGAGAGGTTTTGACCGTGGGTGGTAAAACCGGTACCGGGAATAACCGGATCCAGGTATTCGGACCAAGGGGCACGGTTCTGGATTCAAGGGCCCTGAACCGAACATCCACATTTGTATTTTTCATTGGTGATCACTTCTTTGGTACCATTACCGTATATGTTTCAGGGAGTGAAGCTTCAAGGCATGCTTTTACCAGCTCCCTGCCTGCGCAATTGCTTCGCTATCTTGCACCGGAATTCCAGCCGCTTTATGATGACCGTTTACCTCTTCTACTGTCAGATACTGGAATGAAAAATCTAGCTCACTGAATCCTGATACCTTTTATAAAATTAACGCATAAAATCCTGGGGGTGGACTTTGGATTGGCAGCGATTCTAAGTGTCCCCTTTCCCATTTGATAAAAAAAGTCTACGTATGGGGTTAATTTTGATAGGGGTAGGAAGTTCTCGATTATCATCTCAATTCATATAAACTGCTTCTATTAAAAAAGCCTCTGAATTTATACCAGAGGCTTTTTTGTTGCACTTTTATATTAAATATACCTAACATTTAGCCATTGCTTATAAGCCAAACCCTATAAATATTTGCCCTACCGCGTTTCTAGAATTATTGGTAAGATTACCGGCTACATTACTACTTCCTATTTCTCTCAGTCCATGGTTATAGCGGGCACCAATGGTGAAATTTTGGAAATCAAAACTAATGCCACCTACCAGTCCATAATCCCAACGTTGGAAATCATCTTCGTTTAAATCTACTAATTGATTTGTGTTCAAATCTCTTAGATTGAGATCTTTGATATTTGCGGAGATCAGATAAGCTGCATATGGGCCTGCATGTATATTCAGAGGGCCTACATTGATAGCTAGGGCCAATGGAACTTGTAAGTAGTTTAAATTAAATCGAACTTCGCCACGCTCCAGACCAAGAATATTCTCAAACTGTGTTTGGCCGTAACTTATTTTAGAACCCACATTTGTATACAGTAATTCCGGCTGAATAGCAATTATATCAGTTACAGGTATTTTGGCAAAAATTCCAAAATGATAACCTGTCTTCATGGTTTCGTCCTCTACACTGGGTTGGTCAACATAGAACTGGGAAAAGTTAACACCTCCTTTAATTCCAAAATGGGGCCCTGGATTATCGGAAGCATAGCGTTGCGCATTTACTTGGACAGTAGCCATTAGTAATAGAATCACTAATGCTGGTCCGATGATAAAATAGTGCTTTTTCATAGTTTCAGTGGTTAAAGTGAAATTGATTTAATTTTTTTTAAAAATAATCCCTATTAATATAAATATTAGGATATTTTATGTAAAAATAAGCATTAACTATCAATTAAATAAGCATTTTTTGAATTCAATTAAAAAAATAATTTTCATACAAAACTATTCTTAAACAAGGGTTAAAAGCTATGTTTTTTAAATAACATTCATATCATAAATCATCTCTAATTTTTGAAGTATATAATCTTAGGTATATATATAAAAAGCTCACTGCTTTTGCAGTGAGCTCCGATAACAATTATCTTTAAAAACGTTATTTCAAGATACTTTTATAGGTAGGTAATTTATACGACTAGATTCTTCTTTTCCTTCTCACTTAGCCCTCTAAATTTAACAATGGCAATCACAGAAATGACCAAAAGAATACCTACTATCCAATACACCCAGCCTGGGATAGGAACGGGATCTCCAGCAGCGTAGGAGTGAAGCCCGGAGAGGTAATAATTCACCCCAAAGGAAGTCATAATGATGGAAGAGAAGGCCCATAGACTAGCCAGGTTGAACAATAAAGCATTTTTAAATGCAGGAATTAATCTCAAATGTATCACAAAAGCATAAACTATCACGGAAATAAGTGCCCAAGTTTCCTTAGGATCCCAGGCCCAGTATCTACCCCAGCTTTCATTTGCCCATACCCCCCCGAGGAAGGTACCTACTGTAAGCAGGAATAAACCTATGGTGATAGACAATTCATTTACAATATTCAGTTCCTGCATGCTCACCCACCACTGTGCAGTAGGTTTGGCAGGCTTAAAGATCATCAGTATCAGACTTAGAAGGGCCAGAATAGCAGCCAGAGCAAGCGGAGCATAACCACTTACAATTACTGCCACATGGATTTTTAGCCAGTAGGAGTGAAGCACTGGCATCAAATTAGTGATCTCCGGATTCAGCCAGTCAAGGAAGCCTACAAAGAGTAGAGTGCCGGAAAACAGTAAGCTGAGCGGAACAGTAAATTTGGATTTATTGGAAAATATCAAACCAAAGAATAACACTCCCCAAGCTACAAATACAAGCATCTCAAAGCCATCGCTCCAAGGCGGGTGCTGGGCAATATACCATCTGATACCCAGGTGCGCAGTGAAAATCAATAGACCTATCCAGCTAAGTACCTGCCCGGTATTCCATGCCCATTTGATAGGTCTTGCTTCCTTAAAGAGCATAGTAATACCTAGGATGAGCATAAATATCCCAATGATCCAAAATGGACCAAAAAGGTTATTTCCAAGATTCAACCTATTATAAAGCAATTCTGCATTGACCATGTTGATAGTAGGATACACTTCGCTGCCGGCTTCCTGCTGGAAGAGATTAATATACCCCAGCACTTCTTCAGCATCACCCCAATTTCCCTCTTCTATACCTTTGGTTAGGCCTGCCAGATAGAGAAAGGTAATGTTTTTGACAAACATGGCATCCTCTTCTTCAAAGCCCATATTATGTTGCTGACTGGTAAACCAGGTATTGTTTCCATCAAGTTTATTTGGGAAGATGCGAAGAAAATCTCCCGTTAGCAGAGCATAGAAGATATTGAACCTTTCATCAGTTTTCAATAATTCTTTGTGTCCTTCATTTCTTTCAGATGGCTTGAGTAGATTGGCTTCTTCTACTAAATCATGTAGTAAATATTCCCCATCTTCACTTAGAAATTGACGGAAGCTGACTCTTTCGGTTGGTTCAATTTCTAAAGCAGCAAAGGCCAGCATAGACTTTTTCTTATCGATTTTGATGATAGGCAGGTGGCTCATGGTAACCGGGTCCATTTGGACTGCCAGGAGAAATTGTTCCGAGTTAAGCTTTACCTCGCCGGAGTCTGTGGGAATATCGATATAGGATTTGCCGTTAAGTTTCCTCATGATCTCATTGGCCAGCGTATTTAGAGGCTTCATCCTTCCATCCAGGTCCTGGACTATAAGTTTGCCATAATCGTCAGCTATCTCACTTGGTACTATAGGAGGAGGGGCAGTAGTAGTTTGTGCTTCTGCTCCAATACTAAAAATCATAATAGCAGTAAAAACACCCAAAGTAGCTCTTTTCCTGATAGTCCCCAACTTTTTGTTCAGCAACTGAAACCTGCTGCCTTTGGCAAACAACGTCAGGATCATACCCAGTGTCAATAAGGCATAACCCATGTAGGTAAGATAGGTGCCCGGTCTATCCTGATTTACAGATAGGATAGTTCCTTTCTCATCGTTATCATATGAGGATTGATAAAATCTATAACCTCTATAATCCAATACATTGTTCATAAATACCCTGTAAGGAAACTCTTTTCCACCATCCATTACCATTACTTCACTGGCATAACTTGCAGGGCTATTACTTCCTGGATACCGATCAAGTTCGAATGCATTGAGATAGAGTTCAAAGGGCATTATCTCTGCTCTGGGACCATAGGTAAGGGAGTAATTTTTTCCATTGTAAGAAAATGGATGCCAAGCGGGGTTAAAACTTACCAGTTTGACATAACTTTCTGTGACTAACTTATCCTCTTGGTCATTAATTCTAATCTTTACTACGTCTGGTAGATTTTTGGCTAATGTTTCATCTTTTTCTGCTTTAAAGATCAAAGCAGCATCCTCATAGATGGATTTGATGATAAAGGCACCACCATCCCACTGGTACAATGAGCGCATCTGCAGTGGCTGTGCTTCTCCGGCATGCAGTACGCCCATCAGCTGGGTAGACATCTCCATCACCTGTAGGTGATGGTCTGATTCTATAAACCAGGTGCTGTCGTTTTTATAGATCCGGACAGGACTTTTATCTTCTTTATGTGTTCCTAAAGATAGGTTCCCCATCTGTACAGAATTGCCCTGGGTGATGAGATAATCTTCTCTGCCTGCACCCATAGCTATTGCCACGCCGATATAGGTTTGATCTCCACCTACGAATTCTTCCTGAGCCCCTAAAATATATTCCTCAAATGTAATTTTGAAACTCTCACCCAATGCAGCATTAGCAGTTTTAGGTTTGAAGTTATGGCTGATGAGAGAAAAAGGTTTTTCGAATCTTTGATCAGAACCTTCACCATGTTGTTTTATCTGAATATAGTGACCAGTAGTGTAGAAAGTGTTTTCCGCACTGCCTTCACGAATATGGATGATGCCTTCATTGCTAAAATATCTTGTAACACCAGCACCCAATATGATGATCACAAATGCTATATGGAATAGTCCCACCGGCCATCTGTTTTTATGAAACAATTTATAATGGCCGATATGGCAAAGAAAATTTATGGCCAGCCAGAGCATAATAATCTCAAACCACCACGCCTCATACACCAATCCCCTCGCTACCGCAGTACCATGATCATTTTCTATAAAGGTAGCTACCCCCATAGCGCCCCCAAAGGCGATCAACAGCACCAGGGTCATTCTGGTCGAAATCAAATAACTCAGATACTTCATTTTTAATAATTGTTTTTCAATGGCAAAATGGAATCTCGCATAATAGAATTATCCCTACTAGTGAAGCCCCGATGGCTATCGGGGTAAAGCTCGATTTCATCTTTTATAATTGTTTTTCAATGGTAAGACCTGCCTTGCCGGCAGGTGGAATCTCGCATATAGTCCTATTCTCTTTTGTAAAGTTTTACTTATGCTCGATTTCATTATACTTATAGTAATATGCCAATAAATCTATTTTTCATCGTAGGCCTAAAGATCAGCATCAGATAAGCCCAGTTCTGATTGTTTTTTAAAGTTCCGTTGTTTTGGATGACTTCAAAGGTATCGGTATGGAAAAACTGGCTATAGCCCCCCTGAAGGGAAAAGGCATTATTGAAAATGTATCCAAATGATAGGTCCAGTTCTGTTCCCAAATAATTGTCCATCCGATCTCCTACACCAAAAGCTCTATAAACATCTGCATCTGAATAAAACAGGTGGCCATCTGTCTGCACAAAGAATTTAGGATTAAAATCATAGCGGGCTCTCAGATAGTAGTCCTGTAAGCCCACGTTGTTTTCATGTGCTCCGCCTACATAGAATAGATCCATATAGCCGTTGAATAAATGGTTGGTACCATATAGGGGAGAGTAGGATCTGTTTTCAGAGCGGTCATTGTTGGGTGTTCCGCTTAGAATCTCAAATCCACCTGTTACTCTTAGTCTTCGGCCGGTGCCAGCAGCGCCATCCACCTGCTGGGATATCTGGGCACTTGCATTGTAAGCATTGATATTTCTTCCAGCTACATCAGAACCTAGCTGATGGTAGTAATAACCTGAGATAGTAGTATTCCCCATGTGGTATCTAAGTGTAGGCAGACCGATTGTCTGGCGGTAGCGGATACCTTCATCTACTATGGCACCAGTGTCATCTGTTGTAATGTACTGCCTTCCATCATTCCAAAAGAGTGCGGAGAAATGAAAATCTCCCCAAACATTCCCATACCTTGCCATCTGTGCAGCTTTATATTGGTTTGGGATGGTGAAGATATTACCGGTCAGTGCTTGGCCATCCTGGTTATATCCTCCCCCAAAATGGAAGTTCATCGCATCCTTCTCATATTTCACCAGTGCAAAGTCATGGGCTCTTCCCTGAAGGGCCCAATCCAAATTTCCCAGGAATCTGAAGTTGTCATAATTGAGTTCCTGCCGGCCAAGTTTCACCTTCCAGTTTTCTCCCAGATTGCCTTCCACCCAGGCTTCATGTACTGATAGGAAATTATCGGTCAGCTTAATTTGAGAAGTGTTTCCCCACGTGCGGACATCCTGTATACTCATGTAAAAGGAGGCTCCTTCCATCTTGTAACTTGCCTGCAGTCTTGCCCTATGGGCTATAAAAGAAGCAGGTTCATCCCTTTCGTTGATCAGTCTGTTAAATCCATTTCTGAATTCGCCGCGCTGGAGGATCTGACCATCTAAGTTAAATTGTGCTTGCACGCTGGTAAAGGAAAGGGCCATTAGTAAGCCCAATCCGTATATTTTTTTCTGGAACATCCTCTTGTGGATTATTATCTGCTAATGAGTCTAACTGGCTTTTGGGCTTCTCTTGCTTTTCCTTCCTGCAGCCATCTTGGCACTACCTGTTCGAGGAAGTTGACTTTTTGGGCTCTTTCTTTTTCTATATCTATTCCAATATAGGCTTGGAGTGCTTCTTTACTGTCAAGGTTTGGCATATCTACCGGTCTATTATGTCCGAGTGAAGCCAAGACCCTGGCCAGATCAATGCGGACTTCCTGGATGATAGATGAACCTGAAGAAATGATACGGCTAGACTCCAGAGGGGCATGGAAACCTGCTCCGTGAGAAGCAGCCACAAAATCCCATCTCCACTGGGCATGTCTTAATCCTGTCAAAATATTTTGCATCTGTGCTTCTGTAGCGCCTAGCTCCCATGCTTTTTCAGCTTCCAGGTGGGCCATGGCTATCTGTCTTTGCAACTTGTTGGTACTTTCTTTTACCTTACCTTGCCGCTCATATACGTCACTTACCAGATCTGACACTTTCTCTCTATGACATACAAAACATGAATTCTCTACATTGCTCAGAGGAGATCCGATGTGGTGGTCAGTAAACTTTTGGCCTCCTTCAGTTTTGTAAGGCATGTGGCAGTCAGCACACGATACACCTCTTTTGGCATGAACGCCCAGTTGGTATATTTCCCAATCAGGATGCTGCGCCTTTAGCATTTTAGCCTTGCTGAGCGGATGTACCCAGTCAGCGAAATCTATCTTATCGAAATAAGCTTCAATATCCTCGACAGTGGTGCCATCATGCCAGGGAAATGTTAGGTACTGTGCACCTTCCTTTCCGGGTTTGTTCTTATCAAAATAATACTCGACGTGGCACTGGGCACAGACCAGCGATCTCATTTCCTGATGTGAAGCTTCATTGATATCTTTCCCCATATTTTCAAAGGCCTCTACCAAAGCTGGCCTGGTGATAGTAAGGTTCATGGTTTCAGGATTATGGCAGTCAGCACATCCTATTGGGTTAATGACCTCACTGCCCAGATCAGAAAGTTTCTTACTGTAATATTCGGTTACGCCCATTTCACTCATTAAGCGAGGCACATCAGGACTTTTACATGTCCAACAGGTACTTGGCATTACACCTTCACCCACTTCCATGGGAGCTCCTATTCTTATAGAGGCCAAAACATCATTTACAGCATGAGCATGGCCCCTAGGCTGGTTATATCCTTTGCTGAAAGCATATCCTGCCCATAATACCACCATGTCGGAGTTGTCTGCCAAAGCATCTCTGAATCCACTCGTATTGTATTTACTCTGAAAAGTTGTGTCAGCAGTTTTTTGATATGACTGATATTGGCGCGGGTAGTTAAGTCCCCAAATAGAATCTCGGGGCTCAATACCTTCTATAGCGACTTTAGCCTGATAGGCAAATCTTGCCTCAGTCTTTCTATCCATAATAGTATAGGCCAGCATAGCCAATAAAAATACTATTACAGCAGTGAGAATAAAAAGAATCCAATTTTTCATATTGAAGTTATTTACTTGTTGTAGCTTTCTGTTCTTGATTTTTCATTGAATCACGCAGCCATTTAGGCACCACTTGTAGATCTGAAGGTGCGTGGGCACGGATGGGTTCTATCTGGTGGCCTACGGCAGAGAGGCTTTTTACCCTCCCATGGGGTGTCTCCCTATGGCACTCCCAGCAGGTCCTGTCTGTCCTGTTATAATGATGGTTTTCTACAAAACTTGCCATTTTTGCATCAGTCACCTGTGGCGTATGGCAGCGGATGCAGTTGTCTTGAATTACATTCACTGAGGGCTGACGTGCTTTGATCACCTCAGGCTCTGCCCTTAGCGTGAATATGGTGGAATGGTACAAACCATCCATAGCTTTAAAGTAGTATTGGTTAAATACATTGTTATGTGGTACATGGCAGTCATTGCAGGATGCTACCTCCCTATGGGAGCTACGGGCCCAGGTGATGTACTGGGGTGTCATTACGTGGCAGTTGACACAGGCCTGCGGATCATCGGAAAGGTACGAGGCCGCATTGCTCAGTCTCAAAACATACAATCCCAAACCGAATAGTGCGGCTACCAGAACTATGGCTGCGGGTCTCCATTTTTTGGGAGGGATCAAGCTGTACCTAAAAAGAAATCTTTTGAATCTGGGGTATCTCGCCATAATTTGAAGGTATTAATGCGATAAAAGTAAGTAAGTCTAAACCTTTAAATTATGACATATATCAGTTAGAGAAAAATTTTGAAACTATTTTTTTAAAGCTTCTAGGTATTTAAGTGGAGGGGCAAATTTTGATATCGATCTAAAAGTGTGATTTTAAAGCTTTTAAAGACATAAAGCTGATATTTTCACAATGTGAATAAAAATATATATTTTTTATGAATCTACTGTAATAAGGATGCTATTCACAATAATTTCTTTTGGATTTACTTTAAAGCCTCCTATAAGAGAGGAAAAAAATTGATCAAACAAATATTTAATTTACTCCCGTCAGTAATAAGGATTGTGATAATCATCAGTATAGATAGATATAAAAAAGTTGTAATTAAGTCAATTCATAACATATGAATCAAATCAAAATAAATAAGTATTTCAGTTGAACACACTTTTCTCTTTATTTTCAAAGGAGTGCTGATGATGATCAGGATCATTACATCCTGAAGAGCACGTTGGGCAGCAGGTGGAATTAGGCAGTGTAGCCATAGCTGCTTTAACTGCATTCCTACAAGAATCATATAAACCTATTTCATAAAAATTATCTGGAAACTCGGGACATCCATATTTATGAACAATATGATAGCCTTTAGCATTTGACAATAGGTTGATAACATATAA
>DATHVH010000349.1:0-3066 GCA_035461405.1 Anditalea sp. | reverse complement strand
TAGTATATTTTGCTCCCGGATAAGCCTTTCGTTTTCCTTAATGGCCTCAAGCCTATCATGTTGTTCTTGTTCTTTTTCCTTTTTGAGGATATTGATTCTATCAGCTAGTGCTAAGGAAAGCAATATAGCTTCCAACGCACTACCTAACAATATAGGGAAATTAGCATAGGTACCCAGCTCAATAATCCCTCTATTTTGTAAAATATATAAGACCAGACCGAAGAAAAACATCAGAAAAGCTACCAGGAAATAAATGGCAGATCTAACTCCTTTTCTTGCAATTATAGAACTGCTAATAATAAATAATAATGCAATCATCAACCCTGAAATATCAGTAAGAATATAACTGAGCTCTATGAAGGACATCAATCTCAATAGAAAGCAAACAGAATATAATCCAATGTTGAATAATAACAGCCTATCAATAAATGGTGTATAATATTTAGTTTTAAGAAAATTACGTAAAAATAATATCCCAAATACCCCCGCTATAGCTGAAAATCCTATAATGCTGGTTTCGTACAAATATATATTGTCCTTAAAAAAGTAATGAAATGTAAAACCAAGTAGATTTATCTGTGCAAGAGATATGAAGAAAATATAAAAGGAATAAAGAAGGTAAACTTTATCCCTAACCATAAAATATAAGATCAGATTGTATAAAAACAGTGCTATTATCAGCCCTATATATACACTTACAAAAAACAGAATTTTAGAATATTGGTCTAAAAAATGTTGTTTGCCATGCAAAGACATGGTGAAATTAATAGGCTCTACAGACCGGATCTTAAGTAGAAAATCATTTGAAAAATTGGAATGCTGACCTAATTCAAATGATGGATTTGGAAAAGCCAAAGCATTAATCTGACCTATTTCAGTACCAGCTTTATCTAAAAGGTTATATTGTCCATTATTATCTTATCGGTATAGGAGAACTTCCCGGAAATTAGGGTTTTTTATCTCCAATATATACCGTAACCCTTCTTCAAAATTTAAATCAAACCCCATTAAAACAGGATCCTCCTGAAATTCAAATAATAGAAATGATGAGTGGATATAATCAGCATTTACTTGTAATTCTTCTACAGGTAGATTTTCATCATAGGGATAGATTTTAAATTCAGATAAAATAATTTCATCAGCATCTTCATTACTAATGAAATAATAAAACAATGGGGTAGAAATCAATAATATAATACCTAAAGCCACAAAAACGGCCTTACTTTCTTTAAATGGTGTTTTCATGAGAAAAGGCTTCTATATTCAAATCAAAATTTATTTCCAATGGCCCTTTCTCACTCAACTCATGCCTAACCTGTTTAGGGTTCTCACGCAAAGAATTTATAAATTCCTTTTCGGCAGGATTTGCCCTACTTAACTCTGAACAATCTGTCGCTTCCAATATAGTAGCGACCAATCCTTCTTTAGGATATAAAAACGAACCATTATCCCCCAAGCAGGAAATTACATCTAATCCCACTGCCTGACCATATTTTACTGTATAGGGGGAACAAAATGCCATTAATCCTTTTAAATTTAAAAATGATGAAATCGCTGCCCCTATTCTGATCAGATATATACTGCCGATACCGTATCCAGATATCTCCCTCGAATTCCATAAACCACAAAATTCTCCAGCTTCCAGATGTTGATATTTATTCATGAATTCAACTATGGATTTATCTTTCTCATAGATAGCACCTTCCAATGGAAGTGGAAATTCCTCAGTTCGCAACTGCATGCGAGCACCACCGTACACGACCTCTCCATCTTCAGATTCGACTATGATCAAGTATACATGTGGATTGTTCACCCAAGATCTATCCGCTGAGGTGACCTTAGTCACTCCATATGATTCTAATACTCTAAAATGTCCATCAATGTACTTTTCTGTAGAAACAGGATCAGTCATTGCATGTGTAACTCTAATTTTAACTTTCATGGGACAATTTAAGATAAGCGTTCAAATCAACATAAAATCTGGAAGATGGCACAGTTTCTCCCAATAAAATTTTTCTTGCATAACTGGCACATACACCCCCTCCATAAATTACTTCACTGCCCAATTGAGGCCAAGTGGAAAGTGTTTTGCCTATCTGCATAAAACTTTCTTTTCCTCGTTTAGACACATTTTCAAAATCGACTACATTCATAAAGTAGGATTGAGCATTTTCAGCCAGACCTGCCAGTAATTGGTCTTCCTTTCCAAATATGGATAACTTTCCATGAAATATAGGCCTTTCAGGATCTAAATCAAATCTTTCTATATCAATCATACCTCTATCGCTGGTATCCATTAATACTGGAATACCTAACGATTTAGCCATCAACCTACTACTGATTTTTATCGGCAAGCTATCACACTCTTCTATTAAAAGATCAAGATTGCCTCCCTCTGTGAAAAAATCCCTCATATTTTCTTTGGTAATGCCATCATCATATATGGTTACTTTCAAGTAAGGATCTAATTCAGCAATCTCTCTGGCTACTATGTTTACTTTCCTGTCACCCAAATGACATACACTAGTTCTTATTCTGTTTAAATTACTCAATTCCAAGATATCAAAATCAGCAATTCTCAACTCTCCGAAACTCCTTTCCATCGCCAAACTTAGCGCTACTGTCTGACCTACGGATAAACCGATAAGGCCAATGACTTTTTTAGACAAAAGTTCCTGCTCTTCGGCGGTTATTTTGTTTTTATTTCTAGCCGTTCGTACTTTAATAAAATCAGCTTCCTTTAGAAGGACTGTGAGTGTATTTCTCCAAGGATAATAAATATAATTGCACAGACTGTTTTTTTTATTTTTATTTATGTATTCCTGGGCCATTTCAAGTAACACATCATCCGCAAGCCGCTGTGAAGGGTTTTCTATTTTGATCAGTTCAGTAACTTGAGCTACAAGTGTGTCCTGGAGGATGATACCAGATATTCGGCTAATATCCTGGATTATTTTTTGGTCTGATTCGGATACTGGATCCAAAATTATGGGTCTAAAATCAGTATCCTTAAAGGATTGTAGGCATTCTCTCATGTAAGTTCCTAATCGAAATAGTTGTAAATTG
>DATHVH010000348.1:0-3166 GCA_035461405.1 Anditalea sp. | reverse complement strand
ATAGGTAACTTTTAGAATGATATAATCTACATTGTAAAGATAAGAAAATTTACAGCTGTTTTAGAATTCTACCTTCTTTTGAATTTTATTTTCTAAGACAAACCGTAAAAAATGTATGGTTTTTTATAGGTGAAAGATAATTTAATAAGATACTTTAGATAATTCTCATAAAATTAATTTAAAAATATTTAGTCATAGAATGACAGGCATTTAATATTTAACGTTTATATCAATTATCCGTCTTACAAAAACCTAAAAAACCACAATCCATAACTTTCTTTTATTTATTAAACTTTTAATCTTTCTAGTTATGGGAATTTACTTATTACACTTTATTTACTAGTTAACCAACCTTTTTCAATGACCTTTTTGCTGGGATATCATCCCTAAGATTGATGCCAAGCTACAGCAATTAGACAAAAAATAAATAATTACGGATATCAATATGATCACGTTTCCCCTTTGGCAACCCTATTATATGTTCCAAAAAACAGGTTGCAATAATTTTCTTATATTAACATTTCATTAATAAAGTGCCCATTATGAAAAATGCTATTTTAATTTTAAGTTTTTTACTTCTAGGCTGTTACAGTTGCGATAAAAAGGATGATATCCTTGCACCTCCAATTACAGCAGAAAATACCTTTTCCTGTAAAATTGATGGGGAGCTTTTTGTGCCTAAAGAACACAGTGGCTTTATCCCTGGAAAGGGAGAGCCTATTGTAGTCACAAATAGTATAGATAATAATTATAAAATTGTTTTAGGTGATGGCAGTAAGGATATCTATATTCATTTATATAACCTAGATGGAATAGGAAATTATGATTTATCAACAAGTAATGGTGATAATTTTTTTGTAGGTGATGAATTTTCCTCCATGGAATTCAAGAAAAATGGAATTTCCTATAATTTCGTTTCTTCTGAAGATTCTGGTAATATTGAAATTTTACTCTTTGAACCAAATAAAAAAATTATTTTTCAATTTGACGAAATAAAATTATTTAATCCGGGAGATCCCAATCATTTTATAATGTTTACCGACGGAAAGCTAAATATTAATTTAGAAACGCTTTATCCTTAATTAAATCTGTGTTTTAACTCTACTCAAAGTTTACTTACACAACAAAAAATATATGGGGGATAATCTCCATTAGTTTCGAAGCCATTACTAAGCCATAAATACCTACTTATGAAACAACTTTACTTATCAGTATGCCTACTTTTTTCAACGACGCTTATTGCGCAGAATATCACCCCTGATGTAGATATCAAGCTACAGCTATTGGACAAAAGTCATATAACTACCGATATCTTGTATGATCGCGTTTTCCCTTTGGCGAACCTTGTTGAATTTAATCAAATAAATAGTGATACCTCTCATATCAACCATTTTTACCAGGCATATTCCGAACTTCAATCAGCAGACTATACCAATAGATGGGGATCACTGCAAAATTTTAAAACCACTGTGGAAAATGAAACCACTTCCATTCCCATTGGGATCATTAATGTAGATTTTGAATATCTGGATGAGGAGGCAATATCTGATAATCTACTGGACATTCAGGGGCAGGATAGTTTACTGGTAGATGTGCCCAACAGGCCTCGCAGCCCCTATATGAAGATAAAGGCGTTGGCGATAAGCACCCTGGCAACAGATACCAAAAGCAAAACCGTTAATTTTAAACTGGATAATAGTTTTAATATCCAGGCTTCCAATATTACTATCCAAAGTTTACAGGCTGATTTTGGTAATGGCCAGGGATACCAAAGTTTATCTTTATCGGGGCAAAAAAGTGTAACTTTTAATACCACGGGCTTACATCACCTTAAATTCAAGGTTACCTTTTCCAATGGTAGTATTAAATATACCTACGCCAAACTAAGGATAAATTCCTCGCCGCCCATCACTAAAATATCCGAGAACATTACAAAAAGCCGTACCACGGCAGAATTTTGTTATAACGATACTATTACCGCCTCCAGGGGCTTTCAGGGGTATGATGAAACTTCAATTTATAAAGGAGTAGGGGCATTTATTGTTTATAAGGGGGGAAATTCTTATGATAAACCGGTAATTGTACTCGATGGTTTTGATCCTTTTGAGGGGACTGATGAAGGTGTAGATGCTGAAGAAATATATGAAGATTTTTTGAGGTATGGAAGTTTAAATTTAGGAGATCAATTAGCCAGTCAAGATTATGATATCATCCCTTTAAATTTTATCAAAGGCAAACAAAATGATGGTAGTATCACCAATGGTGGGACAGATTATATTGAGCGCAATGCCATGGTGCTTGTAGAACTTATAGAGCGCATCAACAATTCCTCTTGCTGGACCTCAAACGTGCAACCTATTAAAGTAATGGGTTTTAGCATGGGGGGCTTAATAGGGCGGTACGCCTTACGTTATATGGAGCAAAACAATATCCCCCATAATACAGATTTGTTTATATCTATAGATTCCCCGCATAATGGCGCGGTAGTACCTACGGGACTTCAGGAAGTAGCAGATTTTATAGAAGATATAGCTAATATAGATATAGCAGATAAGCCTTTGACCTCCCCAGGTGCTAAACAAATGTTAGTTCATCATTATTTGTCCAATTCTAAAACGCCCGCTGGTGCACCAAATTTTCACGAGAGGTTTTATAATACCTTAAACAGTATGGGTTTTCCCCAGCAAACCCGCAACATTGCAGTTTCAAACGGTATAGCAAGCGGATCTGGTATCAATACCCCAAACCAAAACTATTTTAATGGAAAAATAGAAACAGGGGCAAGTTTTCCAATAATTGGTATAGGAGCCGATGCTAAAATGAAATTTAGCCCAGAGCGGGGAGAAACCAATAAAGTTTTTGATTTTAGGGCAAAAATAAGGTTTCTTGTATTTGACATAACCGTTTATAGAAGGTTTAAAGAGGTAACCTCTAATAGTGTGCTTGGAAGTTATGAAAACAGTCCCGGTGGTTTTTATACGGTAGAAAGCAAAATCAATAAATTCCTTGGAGCCGATGGTGTGTTTAATACCAATGAAACATTATTGACAGGATTGATTTTCCAGGCCCGGGCTGAAATTTCTACACCCAGGTTTTCCTACATTCCGGTAAAAAGCTCCCTGGCTTATTCCGGAGGAAATCTTGATTTATATGATGATTTTTCAAC
>DATHVH010000347.1:0-3011 GCA_035461405.1 Anditalea sp. | reverse complement strand
TTTGGGCCATGGAAGCCTCTGGGAAATCCCGCTAAGGGAAAAGATGCCGACAAAACGTTCCATTCCCAAAGCACCTATATCCTACCGGTAGAGGGTAAAAAAGATGCGTTTATTTTTATGGCCGACCGGTGGACCCCAAATAATGCGATAGATGGCAGATACATCTGGTTACCAATAGAAATGGTAAATGGATTTCCGGTAATTCGGTATCATATAAAATGGGATTTGGGCTATTTTGATAAGAAAGTCGCTGGTAAATGATCAGAGCTATAATTTTCCTTTAAATTATGATGAGCGCCCTTTCTTATTGGCAAAAATGGATTGATAATTTTTAAAATTTTTGATAGGAACCATATGAAATATTCATTTGCTATAGTATGTATTTTGTTAATATTAAGTTTTTTACCCACTCACAATTTAATGGCACAAGATAAATTACCATCTCCCCCCGATGGATACGAATTAGTATGGCAGGATGAATTTAATGAAGATGGCCCACCTAATCCTGAATATTGGTCATTTGAAAAGGGCTTTGTGCGCAATGAAGAACTACAATTTTACCAGGAGGATAATGCCATCGTAAGAGATGGGAAACTAATAATCACCGGACGAAGGGAAACGGTGAAGAATCCCAAATATGAGGAAGGCTATCCAGACTGGAGGGTTAATAGCGAATATGCGGCTTACACATCGGCCAGTCTCAAGACGAGCGGTAAGAAATTATTCAGGTATGGGATCTTCGAAGTAAGGGCTAAAATAGATACTGCCCTTGGCATGTGGCCCGCCATCTGGACCCTGGGCGAAAGTAAAGCCTGGCCTGCCAACGGAGAAATAGATATGATGGAATACTACCGGGTAGATGGTGAAGGGACTATTCTGGCCAATGCCGCCTGGGCCAGTCCCGACAAACGGGCCGCCTGGGATGAGGTCAAAATTCCCATAGACCATTTTATTGAAAAGGACCCTCAGTGGCCGGAAAAATTCCATGTCTGGAAGATGGATTGGACTGAAGATTATATCAGATTGTACCTGGATGATGAACTGCTGAACGAGGTAGACCTTAGCAAAACCATTAATCCTGATGGCTTCAATCCTTTTCACCAAGCCCATTATATATTGTTAAATCTGGCGATAGGATCAAACGGAGGCGACCCCTCCTCTACCCCATTTCCCAAAACATATGAAGTGGATTATGTGCGGGTTTACCAGAAAGTGGATTAGAAAATATATCGCTTTTCAGCATAAGTTTTAAATTAAAAAATACGAACCTAAAAACCTTTAATTGGACACCTCATGAATTATAGTAGAATATCTTTAATCCCAATACTGCTTTTGCTTATCAGTTGTAACGAAAATTCTACCACAGCTACAGCGGAAAATGGAGACAATGATGATTGGGTTACTATTTTTAACGGCGAAAACCTTGAAGGATGGATACCCAAAATCCACCGTCATGAAACCGGTGATAACTATGCTGAAACTTTCAGGGTAACTGATGGAATGGTAGAAGTAAACTATGATGGTTATGACAAATTTGAAAATCGCTATGGGCATCTTTTTTATGAAAAACCATATTCCTCATTCCATCTTACCTGGGAATACAAATTTACCGACCAATGGATGGAAGATGCGCCATCTTATACATACAGAAACAGTGGAGTGATGTTCCATTCACAGGATCCCCACACCATAAATAAGGATCAGGACTGGCCCATATCAGTGGAATTCCAAATGCTGGCTGAAGCTAAAGAAGGGGAAAAGAGACCAACCGGAGCAGTCTGCACCCCAGGTACGGAAGTCCGTATCGATGGAGAATTAGATGAAAGGCACTGTATAGATTCCAGCGCAGAAACTATCCCCTGGGACCGCTGGGTAAAAGCGGACCTGATCGTCTATGGTGATTCACTCATCATACATATGATCAATGGAGATACCGTACTTCAGTACACCCATCCAAGAATCGGCAGTTCCGGAGTAGTACATAACTATGACCCTGCTATCAAGCAGGATGGCACTCCGCTAAAGAGTGGATATATTTCATTACAAGGGGAAGGACAAGGTGTTTTGTTTAAAGATATTAGAATTAGAAAGCTATAATAGTAATGATAAGACGAGATTAGAAGTTATTGTACAATCTTTATTATGCATCTTAATTATTTGATCTACTGTATGGATGTCGTCTGAAAAGGAATTAGCAGCCTTTTGAAATAAAAAAAATATAAATTATATTTACGATTCATAAATATAATTTGTATTTTTATAGGACTAAATAAATGAATATGGCGACTTTCACTAGCTCCTTACCCAGTGATCTATTAGAAAAACTTGACGAATATGCCAGAAAAATGGAGATTCCAAAGAACAAATTAATAGAGAAAGCTTTACGACTGTACCTAGACCATCTCAAAAGAGTGGCTTATGTAAAATCCTACAGTCAATCTAAGAATGATGAAGATATGATCAGCATCGCTGAAGAAGGAATGGCTGATTATCTGAAACAAATAGAAGATGAGGCAGGGTGAAATTTGGTATACTGAATTAAATCCGACCAAAGGCTCTGAACAGGCAGGTTTCCGTTCTGTAGTCATACTAAGCGGAAACCTGCTCAATAAGCATCTGAAAGTCGTCATAACCGTACCTTTGACTACGAAAATAAAAAATTATCAGGGCAACCCTATATTAAAGCCTAATCACACTAATAATTTGAAGCAAACATCAGAAATGATGGTATTCCATATACGGTCAATCTCAAAAGAACGCCTGATTTAAAAAATCGGAAATATATCTAATCAAGAATTACAAAAGGCCCTGGAGACATTAGGAGATATTACTACGCTATAATTGGTTTAGAGGATAGACTTACCCTTCATTACATTTTATTGAAAAGTAAAATCTTTGGAGGGTTACTTACCCTGACTAGGGTTTTATATAATAGGATTTTTAAACCACACTAAATTTTTTTCTAATATCCAAAGCGAATTACATTTCATTATATCATGAAAAGCTTAAAG
>DATHVH010000346.1:0-9866 GCA_035461405.1 Anditalea sp. | reverse complement strand
AATCTTTTGAAAAACTACAGCAACTTATTCAAAACGAGGATGAATATAGACAGTTTAATCATCTCCTTGAATATGATGCCCATGAATTTGATCTTCTATGGTTTAAAAGTAAGATCGATACATTTAAAAAAATACTTGTAGGAGAGATAGAATGGACACTTCCTGATGAAGAGGTAGAGGCTTATTATGGCAAAGCCATTAAAATCAAAGAGGCTAAATCCTCATGGCTTGGAAAGGCGGGGTTGGTATTTGAAAGGAAGGATTATCTTGCCATCCAGTCTCTTTTGGAGGCAAATGGCCTAAGCAATGATAAAGAAGGATTGCGTCAGTTGATGGATAGACTTGAAAATAGGTTAAATCTAAATCACCAATATACGCTATTAGATGGCAAAAAGTGGCTTAATATGCCAAAAAAGCCATTTACTTTATCCGAATTTGAGAAAAGAATAACTTCTCTTGAAGATAGGATTATGGCAAGATTGGTAATTGAAAATATAGGCTTACTTAGACCATATTTAGCCAATTCAGATATTGATTTTTTGTCCTTTCACCAGACATTGGAAGAATTGCTTGGAATCACCCATTTACTGGATTACAAAATTAATATATGGTCTCAGTACCTGAGCAGGATTCAGATTCAGCATCTTCTCACGTATCCTAATCAATCGATGGTAGAGGAAGTACTTTATCAATTGCCACAAAGCTTTACGGATCTGGTCATATACGATAAAATGAAGCGGAATATGAGATCAATAGATCTGGAGTTAATGAATAAGCTCATTCAACAATATAATAACTTTTCCTTTGAAGAAATTAAGTCGAAATTTATAGCAGGTCTTCGTCAGAGTTGGATAGATCATATCGAAGCCAAATATCCAGTCCTCAGAGAGGTGACCTCTCCTAAAATTAGACATGTCATTGAAGAACTATCCGCTACTTTGGCTGAAAAACAAGACATCTGTACTTTCATAGCTGAATTAAAATTAAGAGAGCAGATCATAAGTAACCTTGAATATAACAGGCTCAATAATTTGATGACCTACAGGGATTTAGCTCATCAGGTAAGAAAGAAGAAAAAACTTTGGCCTATAAAGAAGCTTATTGAAAATCATGGTCAGGAAATCTTTAAACTTATGCCATGCTGGCTTGCATCTCCGGAGACGGTATCAGCCCTTTTCCCATTGGACCAATCTTTTGATTTGGTAATTTTTGATGAGTCATCCCAATGTTATGTGGAGAAAGGTTTGCCTGCCATGTTAAGAGGAAAGCAGGTAGTAGTGGCAGGGGATAGCCAGCAGTTACAACCCTTTGACCTTTATAAAGTAAGACTTGATGCTGATGAAGAAGGTGTGGATGTGGAAGTAGATTCACTGCTGGACCTATCATCTAATTATTTTCAGAAATATTATCTAGAGGGGCATTACAGGAGCGAGTCATTATCACTAATTCAGTTTTCAAATCAACATTTCTATGAAGATAGACTGGAAATGATTCCCAGAATGGATTTAGTCAATTCTGATTTCTGTGCATTCGATCTTATAAAGGTAGAAGGAATCTGGCAGCAACAGACCAATAAGGTGGAGGCTGAGGAAGTCCTGAGGCAACTATACATTTGCCAAAAGAACTATCCTGCTGAAACTATTGGCGTAATTACTTTCAATTATTACCAAATGGAATTGATACAAGATATGCTTTCGGAAGTAAATGATTTGGATAAGGAATTGGTAAAAGTAAAAAATATAGAAAACGTACAAGGTGATGAATTTGATCAAGTCATTTTTTCTATAGGCTACGCTAAAAATACTGCAGGTAAATTCACAGCTAATTTTGGATTGCTTGCCCGGCGGGAAGGAGAGCACCGATTAAATGTAGCTATCACCAGAGCCCGTAAGCGAATCACGGTAGTGACCAGTATGTATGGAGAGGATTTTAAAGTACAGCACCTTAAATATGAAGGGGTAAAGCTTCTGAGAGCCTATATTAATTATGTTGCTCAGATTGTGGAAGGCCGTAGGATAGAAATCAACCCAATGCCTCTCCATGGTTTTCAAAACACTTGGCTTCTTTCAGAAAAAATAAGTGGAGAAATTGAGGGATATGACCTGTCTCCAAATTTGCTTTCGAAAGTATATGATTTGACAGTCATAAAAGATAATAATTATTATGGAGCTATACTCACAGATGATAGGCGACTTTATGCTTCTAATAATGTAAAAGCAGTCTTTGTATATCATCCCCAATTATTAAAATCCAAAGGTTGGAAAGCAAATCAGGTATTTAGCCGCCAATATTGGTTAGAGGGAAAAAAATTTTTAGAGAATTATCTATCCCCAAATAAAAAAGAAAGAGACCAAGCTTAAGCTTAGTCTCTTTCCACTTTAAGTCCTACAGCTTCAATCCCTGATAATTCAGGTTGACGCATATATTGAATAAACCTATAGTGATTTCCCCAGTTTTTGATAGGAAGCTGATGGTAGAGCGTATAGGTATTGCCAAACCCATCACCCTGTGGTTTTCCCGATTTGGGATCAAACAACTGTAAATTAATTAAGTTTTCTTCTCTTACGCTGTCCAGACTGTCTACGACTTGGTATTTTACATAGAGATTATGATAATCATAACTGTCATTATACCTAACCGCTAAGAAAGCCATCGGATTTCTTTCTACTGGTTCATATATAAATGATACAGTGTCTGTTTCAGACCACTGCATCAATTGCATATGTGTATATTCTTCAAATAATCTGTTCTGATCGCAGGAAGTAACTCCTATTAGCCCGAAGAGGAAGAAAAATATAAGGAGATTCTTATTCATTACTTTTTTTATTATTGTTATCCCCTTTATTATTCCCTCCTTTTTTGCGTGGTGGGAATCTTCTTTTGGCTTTAGGCTTGTCAGAAGCTATATTTCCTTCAGGTTTATTATTTACAGTAGCCTTGGCATTGTCAGCATTTGGCTGATTACTTTTCTTATTATCCTGCTTTCTCCTTCCAGGTTTATTGCCTTTTGGATTTGGAGGAGTTGGATTAGGAGCTTTAGCTGCCGGACTTTCACCTGGTGAAGTAGCGGCGGATTTATTCCTTGGTTTTTTCTTTTTCTTCTTTTTTGTGGTGGCAAACTTCTTATCGAGTAATTCCAGGTCTTTATTAGATTTGGTATAGTCATCTTCCCCTCCATCAAAAGCAGTATCCTGCAGAAGATTAAAAGGTTTTTTACCATCCTCATTTAGGGCTATTATCTGGTATACTCGGTCGCAATCTATAGAATGCCAATTATTATCATTCCCATAGCTGAACCACATTAATCTTCGGAAAATATCGGTTTTTTGAAGCTTGGCAACCCCGGCTTCCGTTAATAAAGGCTTTTCAACATTAGGTATATCCTTCAGAGCTGACATGTAGGTTTCCAGCTCATAGTTGAGGCAGCACTTTAATCTGCCGCATTGTCCGCTGAGTTTGGATGGATTCAAAGAAAGATTCTGATATCGGGCTGCTGATGTACTGACACTTTTGAAATCATGTATCCAAGTGGAGCAGCATAGCTCTCTACCACAAACTCCTACACCGCCTAGTCTTCCAGCTTCCTGCCTTAAACTGATCTGGCGCATTTCTACCCTGATTTTAAATTCACCGGCCAATGATTTGATCAGTTCTCTAAAATCGACTCTGTCATCTGCAGAATAATAAAAGGTGGCTTTAGAATTATCGGATTGATATTCCACATCAGACAACTTCATTTTTAGATTATATTCATCTATTATCTGCTTGGCCCTATAGAGCGTGGGGACTTCTCTATTTTTTGCTTCCTCCCATTTCTCTAGATCTTTTTGATTAGCTACACGGTATATACGGAGTATATTATCGTCGTTTTTCACTTTGCGTTTTTGCATCTGAAGCCGTACGAGTTCTCCCTGTAGAGATACATATCCTATATGATGGCCATTTGGTACATCTACTACGATGGGATCACCTGTAGTCAGGCTTAAGTGATCTACATTACGGTAATATTCTTTTCTTCCTCCTTTAAATTTTACTTCTACTATATCAAATTTGTCGACCTCAGGTATGCCCATATGGGACAGCCAATCGAATGAATTCATTTTATTACAATCACTCGTACCGCATGTGCCGTTATTCTGGCATCCGCCGGATGATCCGGTGCTGGTCGAGCAGCTACTACATCCTGCCATATTTTTATATATATTAAGGGAGAATACTCTCCTCGTTAAAGTGGTAAATATTATTTACCGAAATTTAGGATATCCTGTCCGATGTCCTTACGATAGTAAGCATCTTCCCAGGTAATCCCATTTGCTGTTGAATAGGCGTTTTCTATTGCTTCCTGAATGGTTTTCCCCATTCCAGTTATGCCAAGAACTCTTCCTCCATTGGTTTGGACCTCACCATTATTACTGGTAGTGCCGGCATGAAATACCAGAGCTGAGGTATTTGTGGCTTGGTCAAGTCCTTTTATAGCTTTGCCTTTTTGATATCCTTCAGGATATCCGCCTGCTACCATCACTATAGTAGTGGTGGCTATGTTATCTATTTCTAGATTATATTGAGATAAACTGATCGTCCCGATACTGTAAAGCATATCGAGAAAATCGCTCTTGATTCTAGGCAATACTGCCTGAGTTTCCGGATCACCCATTCTGACATTGTATTCGATGACTTTTGGTTCATCATCTACATTCATCAGTCCGATGAAGAGAAATCCTTTATACTTAATACCCTCATCTTTCAGCCCATTGATAGTAGGCTGGACTACCTGCTTTTCTACTTTGGACATAAAGCTGTCATTGGCAAAGGGGACCGGACTTACTGCACCCATTCCTCCGGTATTTAGACCTGTATCGTTATCACCTATCCTTTTGTAATCTTTTGCAGCAGGTAAAATTTTATAACTGGTCCCATCTGTGACTACAAAGACAGATAGCTCTATTCCGTCCAGAAATTCTTCTACCACTACTTTAGAAGAGGCGGCTCCGAATTTTTGGTTTACGAGCATTTCTCTTAATTCACTTTCTGCTTCTTCATAACTCTGACAGATAAGTACACCCTTTCCAGCTGCTAAGCCATCTGCTTTCAATACTATTGGAAGCTTTTGTTTTTTGATAAATGCCAAACCTTCTTCCAACTCCGTAGCTGTAAATGTGCCGTAGGCTGCGGTGGGGATAGAGTTTCTGGCCATGAATTTTTTAGAAAAATCCTTGCTTCCTTCTAGCTCAGCTCCCATTTTACTAGGTCCTATGACGGGAATAGATTTTAGGTCTGCATGATCCGCAAAGTAATCTACTATCCCTCTAACCAGCGGCTCTTCTGGTCCCACTATTACCATCGTGATGTCTTTGTCCAACACAAACTGATGGATTCCTTCGAAATCATTAACGGAAAGGTCAACATTTTCTGCTATCTCAGCAGTTCCTGCATTTCCCGGTGCCACATATAATTTTTCAAATTTATCACTCATGACCAGCTTCCATGCAAATGCATGTTCGCGGCCTCCGCTACCTAACAATAAAATGTTCATAATGTATATCTAGTTGGCATGTTCGGAGATGAATTTAATCCGATACACCCGGATTTCCTCTTCTCCAAAGTCCTCTTGCTCCAGTTCCGCAAGTGCTGTTTTAATATTATCTGTTTCTGCAGTCATAAAGTAATCATGAAGGGCGTCTTCTCGCTCATCGTCCATAATATTCTCTATGTAATAATTAATATTGAGTTTGGTACCACTATATATGATCTGTTCGATCTCTTGTAGCAATTCCGTCAGGGTCATTTTTAAGTTTGATGCTATTTCATCCAAGTCGATTTTTCTATCTACCTGCTGTATGATAGATATTTTTACCTTAGACCTAGTACCAGACGTTTTCACCACCACATCAGAAGCAGTGATGATATCATTTGCCTCTACATAGTTTTCTATTAATTTTAAGAACGGTGCTCCAAATTTAACAACTTTCCCCATTCCTACACCGTTTACCTGAGCCAGCTCTTCTTTAGTAGTAGGGTAGATAGTGGCCATTTCCTCCAGAGATGGATCTTGGAATATGACATAGGGAGGTAGATTCTTGCTTTTAGCTACTTTTTTTCTTTCAGCTTTTAGTAATTCAAATAACTTTTCGTCATATGCCTTCCCGATGCTATTAAGCTCACTGGCAGTATTTTCTTCAGCTATGTGCTCGAAGTCATGGTCCTTACTCATAGTGACCGGGTAAGGGCTATCGGCAAAATCTTTACTTTTCTTGCTTAGCTTTATGACACCATAATTTTCTATATCTTTTTCTAAATAGCCAAAGATCATAGCCTGGCGCAAAGCTGTTTTCCAGAGTTTTTCATCATGACCATTGCCTTTACCAAAGACTTTGAGCTGGTCATGTTTATAACTAGCCATGTAATCATTATGCTCTCCTCTGAGTACGCTTACTATATGGTCAAGATTAAATCGTTGTTTGGTTTCATCCACAGCTTCAATAGCTTGAAGAATCATTTCTTCACCATTGAATGTTTCTTTTGTTTTTTTACAATTATCGCAAAAACCGCAGTCGGTGTCTAGTTTCTCCCCAAAATAGTGAAGTAACACTCTACGTCTACAGACACTGCTTTCGGCATATGCAGCCATTTCCTGAAGGAGGACTTTTGCATTTTCTCTTTCATTTACCGGTTTGTCCTTATTAAACTTCTCCAGTTTGACGATGTCTTCATATTTATAAAACATTAAACAATGGCCTTCTAGACCATCCCTTCCTGCTCTGCCGGTTTCCTGATAATATCCCTCCAGGGATTTAGGTACATCATAATGGATCACATACCTTACATCTGGCTTGTCTATCCCCATTCCAAATGCGATTGTCGCCACGATCACGTCCAATTCTTCATTTAAAAAATTGTCTTGGGTTTTTATGCGGACATTAGAATCCAAGCCTGCATGATAGGGTGCCGCATCGATACCGTTTACTTTCAGTAGTTCTGCTATTTCCTCTACCTTTTTGCGGCTTAGACAATAGATGATGCCGGATTTTCCTTTCTGGGTTTTGATGTATTTTATAAGGTGTTTTTTTGTTTCATTCTTCACCTTAGGTTTTACCTCATAGAAAAGATTGGTCCTGTTAAAGGAAGATTTGAAGAGATCGGCTTCTTCCATCTGGAGATTCCTCTGAATATCCTGCTGTACTTTAGGGGTGGCCGTAGCAGTCAATGCTATAATGGGGAGTTTATCTCCAAGTTCTGCTATTATAGATTTAATCTTACGGTATTCTGGACGGAAATCATGGCCCCACTCAGAGATACAGTGAGCTTCATCTATGGCTACAAAGCTAAGGTTGGCCTGTTTGAGAAAATTGATGTTTTCCTCTTTTGTCAGGGATTCAGGGGCTACATATAATAGCTTTGTATTGCCAGCTAAAGTTTCCTTCTTTACCTTATTACTTTCAGACTTGCTTAAGGTAGAATTGAGAAAATAGGCATTAATACCAAATGCATTCAGCTGATCTACTTGATTTTTCATCAGTGCTATCAGCGGTGAGATTACTATGGCTGTACCTTCTTTGATTACTGCTGGCAGTTGATAACACAGTGATTTACCTGCCCCGGTGGGCATGATGACAAATGTGTTTTTCCCTGCTAAAATATTATCAACTATACTTTCTTGGTTTCCTCTAAATTGGTTAAAACCGAAGATTTTCTTTAAATTTTCTTTTACTGTTTTATCCACTTCACAATTATTTTTTAATGATGTGTACCGCCACGTTCATTAAATTATAAAGGATTTCTTTTTTACCTTTGACACAAATTTAACAATTAACCGCGGTAAAATTGAAGTTAACAAAAAATATTAAAAGTAGTGCTATCAAGGTGCTGCAAACCGAGGCAGATGCTATTCAAAACCTCATAAATCTTATAGATGATGACTTTGAGGCCTGTGTGGAAGCAATTTTATCTTCAAAGGGGCGAGTAGTTATTACCGGTATTGGAAAAAGTGCCATAGTCGCCACCAAAATAGTAGCCACTTTGAATTCTACCGGCACTCCAGCACTTTTTATGCATGCCGCAGATGCCATTCATGGAGATCTGGGTATGATCCAAAAGGAGGATTTCGTAATTTGCATTTCCAAAAGTGGAAATACGCCTGAAATCAAAGTTTTGGTACCGCTTTTGAAAAGGCTGGGTTCTAAGCTGATTGCCTTAGTAAGTAATACTAACAGTTATTTGGCTGAACATGCGGATTTTGTTTTGAACGCCACAATTGCAGAGGAAGCTTGTCCTAATAATCTTGCTCCGACCACCAGTACTACTGCACATATAGCTTTGGGTGATGCCTTAGCCGTTTGCCTTTTGGAGACCAGAGGTTTTAGTAGTGAGGATTTTGCGAAATACCACCCAGGTGGGGCGCTAGGAAAGCAGCTTTATCTGACAGTGGATGATGTAGTGCCAAAAGACCTGGTGCCGGTGGTTAGGCATGATGCCCAACTAACCGAGATCATAGTGGAGATAAGCAGCAAAAGATTGGGTGCCACAGCTGTGGTAGATGATGCAGGAGATTTAATGGGCATAATAACGGATGGTGACCTTCGAAGAATGCTTCAGCGACAAACCGAGCTCAAAAGTGTGAGAGCTGTAGATATTATGACCCAAAACCCCAAGACTATCTCCACGGAGGAATTTGCCATTAGAGCATTGAATAAAATGAAAGAATATAATATAACTCAATTAGTAGCCTTAAATCGTGGAAAAATCGCAGGATTTATCCATATTCATGATTTAATGAAAGAAGGCATAGTCTAAACAATAACTATGAAGGATAAACCTTATGTAATTATTATGGCGGGAGGAATAGGCTCCAGGTTTTGGCCATATAGCAGGAATAACCACCCTAAGCAGTTTTTAGATATTTTAGGAACTGGTAGATCACTTTTACAGATGACGTATGACCGCTTTGCGGAAATATCTGACCCTGATAAATTCTTTGTGGTAACTAATAATAATTATTTTGATCTGGTCAAAAGCCAGTTGCCGGAGATATCGGAAGATCATATCTTGACTGAGCCATTAAGAAGAAATACTGCAGCCTGTATCGCCTTTGCTAGCTATAAGATCAAGAAAAAAGATCCGAATGCTAAAGTTATCGTTTCTCCTGCGGATCATCTTATACTTAAGGAAGATTCATTTAAAAGAAGAATAGGGGATGCCCTTACAGCTGCCGATGAAGATAATAGATTAGTAACTATCGGTATTAAGCCCAATAGACCAGAGACGGGGTATGGGTATATTCAGTATAATGAAACTAACGGGGTAGCTAAAAAAGTAAAAACTTTTACAGAAAAACCAAATCTGAAATTGGCTACCACCTTTTTAGAAAGCGGAGATTTCGTATGGAATTCCGGAATGTTTGTTTGGAAGAATGAAAGTATTATTCATGCCTTTGAATCCTGCATGCCAGAGATGGCAGAAGTTTTTGAGGAAGGAGATGATTTTTTTTATACGGAAGAGGAACCGGGCTTTATAAGCAAAGCTTACTCTTTGGTAAAGAATATATCCATAGATTATGGTGTGATGGAGAAATCTGATGATGTGTATGTAGTCTTGGGTGATTTCGGCTGGTCTGATTTAGGATCATGGATGAGCCTTCACGAAATCCAGCCTCATGATGATCAGAATAATGTGGTGGAAGCAAACGCCTTACTGTATGATACTTCAAACTGCTATGTAAAAGTATCTCCGGAAAAATTAGTAGTAGTTCAGGGATTAGATAATTATCTCATCAATGAATCAGAGAACGTACTTCTTATCTGTAAACTTGATGCAGAAAATAAATTCAGGGAATTTGTAGCCGATGCTAAAAACAAAGGGGAGGATTTCGT
>DATHVH010000345.1:0-1757 GCA_035461405.1 Anditalea sp. | reverse complement strand
AGAGGTCTTACAGGTAAAAAAGCCCGTATTAAAGAAGAAAGAAGATAATATTCTACCTTTAAGAAATTTCAAAAGCCCCACTATGGGGCTTTTTTATTTGTAGGAATTTTTTCACTTTTTAGTCCATATCAAATTAACTATAACGTTTTCGCCTTCGGCAGTGTTAAAGAAAGTAAACGGATGTGAAATTAAACTATTTTCGGCGGGTATATAACAAATCTAATTATAACCCTATGAAAAAGAACCGATTACAAAAATTCCTATTATCCCTTTGCGCTATGGGGATTTTATTTACTTCTTGTGAAAAAGAGGAAGTTAATGAGTCATTGAATGTTGATGCTGTAGAAATGGAGGAAGCTCCATTTACAAATTACATGGTAATTACAGAAGGAAATGAACTCTCTAAAAGTATGGAGAGCTTTTTAAAGATGAACGGGAGCGAAATAGTAAATACTATCCCGGAAATTGGAATTGCAATAGTAAGTACAACCGATAAAAATTTTATTGAAAATACCTTAAAAAATAAAGAGGTGGTATCCGTAATTCCGGATTATGAAATCGCATGGATCCCATCTGATGTTGGAGTAGAAGCACCAGGAATTGGAAACAATGAGTTCTTTTATAATCAACAGTACTTATGGGGTATGGAAGCTATTGATGCCGAGAGTGCCTGGGATTTAGGTTTCACGGGTCAGGGAGCCAGTGTTTTTGTTTTGGATTCAGGAATAGATCCAAATCATCGTGATCTTGCTCCAAATGTTAATAGAGAGCTTTCCGTATCTTTTATCCAAAATGAAAACTGGTTCTTGTTTCCGAGCACTACTTTTAACCATGGAACTCACGTAGCCGGGACAATTGCTGCGGCTCAAACTAATTATGGTATTATTGGAGTTGCTCCAAATGCTGAATTAGTTGCAGTTAAGGTGCTTTCTGAATTATCAGGCAATGGCCCTTTTAGCGCTATTAATGCCGGGATGGTTTATGCCGGAAATAATGGAGCCGATGTAATCAACATGAGTTTAGGTGCGACCTTGAATAAGAACGGAACTCTTATAGATGCTAATGGAGTACCTTACAGGATCCCTGCTAAGTACATTATGGAACTCGTAAATGCTCAACAAAGAGCTGCAGATTATGCAAGTAGAATGGGATCAACCATTATAGCTTCTGCCGGTAACGATGGTATCAATTATGATGGCCATTCCTCATATATTAAATTACCTGCCGGATTGAATAATGTTATAAGTATTTCAGCTACCGCTCCTGAAGGTTATGATTACCTTGCAGCATATACTAATTTTGATATACCTGCAAGCTATACTACACACGGAAGATCCCTTGTAGACTTCGCTGCGCCAGGCGGTGATAGTGATGTTGCCGTAACTGATATGATCCTTAGTGCAGGAAATAACAATTCTTTTTACTGGAGTGCAGGTACAAGTATGGCTGCCCCACATGTTGCAGGTGTGGCAGCGCTTATCATTGGAAAAAATGGTGGGCAAATGGATCCTCTTGAAGTCGAAAAGAAATTGACCAATACATCAGATAAAGTTGATGGAAATGGAAATCATGTTTATTTTGGACAGGGACGTGTAAACGCTTACCGGGCTGTAACAGAATAGTTATTTTTTGAAAAAAATATTTCTAAACCGGCCTCTGAAAAATCAGAGTCCGGTTTTTTGGTTTAAAACCCTCCGGGAAAAGTACTGCGTCTCAGAAAGAATTCTAGTAAAATATATTTAAGGGCAAACCTGTTA
>DATHVH010000344.1:0-2218 GCA_035461405.1 Anditalea sp. | reverse complement strand
GGGTTTCCCCTACACCCCGCAGGGCCAGAAAGACATCATGTTCAAGATGAGCGAAGAACTGATTGCCGGCGGGGCCATCGTCATCATCTACTGGGAACCCGCCTGGATCAGCTCCCCCATGCGAGACCTCTGGGGCCAGGGATCCGCCTGGGAAAATGTGACGTATTTTGATTTTGAGGGGAATGCGCTGCCGGCGTTTGGGTATGTGGAGGAGGTGAAGGGAAGGTAGAGGGTAATGGCTTCAGTTTATGCGAAAGTGGCAGGGCAAAAAGTAACAAATAAAATTACCCACAACATATAATTTGTTTTGTTCATCATTTTAATATAAAAAAAAGCCTAAAGGTTTAGAATTGATATGTACAATTTACAAATAATATTATCCGGCGATATCTAAAGTCAAAATTAGTAGTAATATATACCAACATAATGCTTAAGGGGCTATACACCCCTCTCCACCTATTAATTATGTTTATTTTGAGGAGGGTAAAGTCTATGTTAATATCTCCGGGGAACAGTAGTTGATAATCCCATATTGTAAATAATTTATTTACATAAGAATATAATATTGAGCCAAATTTATTTTTAAATTTCCTGCATCTTTTTATACCATTCTCCGTCTCCCAATAAATGATTTGAAATTATGAAGTATTTAATATTCATCGGGTTATTGCTGGGTCTGATTTTCCCGCTTTCTGCCCAAACTTTTGACAGCACTTCCTATAAGGAACATTACAAAACCAGGTTAAACAGCCATTATTATACTGAAAGCCTTTCTGATGCCGATAAGATGGCGGGGCTGAGTAAGGCGTGGGCTGAGGCTAAGTTTAATTTTGCCAATTTTGATCTGGTACCTGATCTGAACTGGGATAGCCTTTACCATGCCTACATTCCAAAGGCAATAGTAAGCAACGGACCCGAAGAATATTTTAAGGTCCTGGCTGATTTTTATCGGAACTTACATGACGGGCATTCTGCCATCTTTCCACCGCAGAATATGTTTGATGAAATGTTTGCCAACCTTCCTGTTCGCACACAGATGATGGACGACAAACTGGTAATTACTGATGTGTTTTCGGATCAGTATCCCGGTCTCCAGAGAGGGCAGGTGATCACCCATATCAATGGCAAATCCATAGATAAAATTACCAGTGAAGATTTCAGCCCCTTCCTATATTTTTCCACCACTCAGGACAGTATTGCCAAGCTACATTCTCATTTCCTATTTAGAGGTAACAAAGAAAAGCCTATCCACTTAGAGCTGGTCGATACAGACGGAACGGCTAAGAAGGAAACGGTTTTTCGTCAATCCAATGAAGGGTTGTTTAAGGCACCCGGTGAATACCGATTTGAAATCATGGAAGACAATATCGGTTATCTTTTTATCCATACTTTTAATGAGGCAGATGTACTGGATTTTTATGAAAAGGTCATGCCTGAAATCCTGGAAACCAATGCTTTAATCATTGACATTAGAAAAAACGGTGGGGGTAACAGTAACAATGGCTTTGAACTCATAGGATACCTGACAGATCAGCCTTTCTACCAGGCCGTGAACATCAAACGAACCTATACCCCTGTGGAAAGGGCCTGGGGAAATTACCCTGACAAATTGGACATTACACACTATGACTGGAAACCTACACGAGGAATCCTTTATGAAAAACCGGTGGCCCTTCTGATAGGACCTGATACTTATTCCGCAGCAGAAGACTTCACGGTCGGGTTTAAAAGCATATCCCGGGGCACCATCATCGGTCAGGCTACCGGAGGCAGTACAGGCCAGCCTTTATTCTTTAATCTACCCATGGGAGGAATGGGATTTGTCTGTGCAAAAAGAGACCTCATGGCAGACCGGCAAGAATTTGTGGGAAAGGGTATCCAGCCAGATATAACCGTAAGCTATTCCTACCAAAATTTCATCAATGGAAAGGATGAAGCCATAGAAAAGGCTTTGGAAGTACTGCAGAATAATATTTATAAAGCTCAAAATTAAGAATTGGAGGTTAAAGAAATCTACAAAAATTATCATGGTATAGATGTTCCGTTTATCGATTGAAAAAACTATCTTGAATCAGCATTTGATGCCTATATTGAAACTATAAAACTTAACTGCATACGGGCTTATGACCATAAAAACCGCTGACCAGGCCAATTGTGATGTCACCTTATTGTGGACAGCACATAAAGATGCTTTATACCGCTTTATTCTAAAAAGGAC
>DATHVH010000343.1:0-22723 GCA_035461405.1 Anditalea sp. | reverse complement strand
ATTATGTAATTATTTTATATTAAAGCAGTAGATTTTTATATAATTTATGTCTGAATTTATTTCTGTTTCAGGTCCCCATTTGACTAATAACAATTTCTCACTATATCTAGAACGGATAACCTATACCGATATTAAATACAGCCTGTCCCCGCTCACCTAAAGGCCTTCTAAAGCTCAGTTTATCAAGGACAAAACGATCTCCTTCATCTTGCGCTGGGTCATAAGCCTTCACGCCCATATCCAGCCTTAACACCAGAAAGTCGAAATCCATTCTCAATCCAACACCAGTTCCGACCGCTATTTCTTTATAGAAACGATCAAATTTAAATTGACCATTTTCTCTTGAGGAATCATCTTGGAAGGTCCAGATATTGCCAGCATCTATAAAAACGGCTCCATCAAAGTACCCGAACAGTTTTCTTCTGTACTCGAACATGGCTTCAAATACAATCTCACCGGGCTGCTCAAAGCGATAATCAAACGTGCCATCTTCCCTAGGTTCAGGTTGGAAGGAACCAGGTCCTAACCTTCTAGGTAGCCATGCTCTGTTGCTGGTACTACCGCCGGCGAAGAAATACTTTTCATAAGGTAAAACACCACCTCCGATTCCATAAGGTTTTGCCAGGCCTAGATTTGTTCGATAGGCAAAAGTGCTTACGTTATCTATAGGAATATATCTTCTCCAATCCGCTTGAAATTTTAGAAACTGAAAATAAGCAAGTGTACGATTTTCAAAATACTCAGGTCGGATAAAATTATAAGAAGTTCCTCCACTTTCTGCAAATAACCTAAGTAGTGAAGCATTCCTTTTTCTAAATAAACCATATTCATTAAAGTTTATTATAGCCTGTCCAGAAATACTACTCACATAAGATGATAAAAATGAGTTGATCAAATTATTACCTAAGTTTTCTAGTTCCTTTAATCGAACCTCAAAGGCGGGATTAAGTGATGAACGGATAAAATTGGCATCAAGAAAATTAAATGTAAACTGCTGTCTGAGATCCCGTGTAGCCCAATTATAGGATAAGATAGTATTTAAAGCTTCCCTCGTATATTCTGGACGGTTTACATAATTATAACCAAATAGCACTCTTGTCCTTGGATTATACCTACCAAACTGATTTAGTGCCCATGTATTAAAAGGAAATAGAAACTGGGGAAAAAGAACCGATACTGATGTATTTACTTCTCTACTTCGGTAAACACCTCCCTCAGCAGTAGCTGATGCTACACCCTCCAAACCTGCTCTAAAATTAAGTTCAAAGATCTCGAGTCCGCCAAAGAAATTTCTGTTTCTAAGAGAATGGCTGACAAATGGACCAGGAAGCTGTTCTGTAACGCTAGCCCCTAGCTGATTGATAACTTGATATTTCTGGCTGGGACTGGTCGCTATACGAGCTCTAATACTATTGCCCAATGTGTCAAATCCGATATTTACAAACCTAAAGATATCTAGGTTGGCAAGTTGTCTTTGAGTTTCCAACACATCTCTGCGATTGTAAGGGTCACCTTCGTTTATGAAAATTCTAGAATTGATTATTTTTTCAGAATAATTTTCTTTGTAGAAGATAAATGTTTTATCATCAAAATTTGAATAAATCTCTTTGTCTATAATTACATCACTAGGACTGGCTATCGAAAATATTACTGAATCTATGGTATAAACCCTATGCTGGTCATCATAGATGGGTTTTCTGATCAGTTGCTCTATACTTACGGATTTTTCTAATGTATCTTTATAGACATTATATTCAATATAAGATTTAGAGAAAGTATAATAGCCGTTTTCTCTTAAAACATCTTCTACCCATTGCCTTTCTCTCGACAGGTTTGACTGTACATAGCGAGTATTTTTACGAATATTTGTACTACTTTGGCGAGTGCTTAATATACGGTAGATATTCGGATCATCTGATCGGGTGAAAACCGTATCTATCAGATAGGGGGCATTTTCTGCTATATTATAGGTTATGTAAGCCTTTTGGTTTTCTTTTTTTACTTCAGCCTCAACTTCTGCATCAAAGAACCCATTATTAACCAGATAAAAACCTATCTGCCTTTCTGATTCAAACTTTTGCAAACTGTCATAAATCACCCTTGGTTTACCTGTGCGCATAAACCAATTGCCATATTCCAGCTTCCTTTCCACATTGGATATAAGGGAAGTAGTTTTTAGATACCTTTTTCGTACTCGCCTTTGATCAGGATTTTGTATTAACCTATCTTCTAGATCCTGACGCTCTCTCTCTAATTCATCTTTTCTCATTGCCAGCTTAGTACTGTCATATGATATTTCGCCTATGTCATGTAGAAATACACCAGGAGCAAAATTTATAATGGGAACTCTCGTATTTGGTTTTTGGGAAATCAGGTTTTTTATAGCTTCAGTGTCAGCCTTTTCTACCCCGCTGACATCTACATCATAAACCAAATATTGATTCTCCTTAAGCCCTCTAGTCAAACTACAGGCAGATAATAAAAGCAGAACAATAATAAAGTTTATATATTTGAAGTTATTCACAGTATTCTATTTCCCTAATGCTCAGCAAAAATACAGTTAAGTTTATTAAATCCTTGCAACAGAAAAAATTCCGTAAACAAGAAAATTCTTTTTTTGTAGAAGGAGCTAAGAATGTAACGGAATTATTGAATTCTGAATATGAAATTACCCATCTCCTTTTTACAGATTCTTTTAAGGATTTACATTGGAGCCTAATCAAGCGATGTGGTGCAGAAAAACATGAAGTCACTGCAAAACAACTCGAGTCAATCGGTTCTTTCCAGACAAATGAAGCTGCTATAGCAGTCGCAAAAATAAGAAATAATCAATCTATTGAGATAAGTAATGATGAATTGGCTATAGCTTTGGATGATGTTCGCGATCCAGGGAACTTGGGCACCATCATAAGAATAGCGGACTGGTATGGTATCAAAAAAATAATTTTATCCGAAAACTGTGCTGACATATATAATCCAAAAGTTCTTAACAGCAGCATGGGATCCTTTACCCGAGTGGCATTTTTTTATACAGATTTAAAAAAATTCTTCCCAATGATTGACGCACCTATATATGGCGCATTATTAGAAGGAGATAATATATACAATTCTCCTTTGTCAAATAATGGAATCATATTGATGGGGAATGAATCAAAAGGTATATCGGATGAACTGCTGCCTTTTGTTTCCCATAAAATAACCATTCCACAGTTTGGTCAAGCTGAATCCCTTAATGTAGCCATCGCTACTGCTGTAATATGTGATAATTTTAGAAGGAAGTCGTGGGAAAAATAAAAGCAACCCTGGCAAAGGTGGGGATAAATGGTTTTTTCTTTGCCTTAATATTAATGGTTTTTTTAGCTTACTTTTTTCCGCATATAGGCGAGAATGATGGGGTCCTGCCACTTGGCGAAATCACAGATATAGGTGTGTTTTTGATTTTCTTTTTCTACGGAGTTAAATTAAGCCCTGCACAACTCCGTACTGGTTTATCTAATTACAAACTACATCTTTTAATACAGGGAAGTACATTTATAATTTTCCCGTTGCTAATCTTGGCAATTCATACTTTGACAGGAGCAGGAAGTTCTTATCTATGGTTAGGTGTTTTTTATTTAGCGGCACTCCCATCTACCGTTTCTTCATCTGTAGTGATGGTTTCTATAGCAGGAGGTAATCTTCCTGCAGCCATATTTAATGCCAGCGTCTCCAGTTTGATAGGAATATTAATTACCCCTCTATGGATGGGTATATTTTTAGATGTAGCTGATTCAGGAATAGATTTGACTTCCACCGTAATCAAGTTGAGCATTCAAATACTTTTGCCTGTAATTTTAGGATTTTTATTTCACAGAAAGCTTGGAGAGTTTGTGTATAAAAACCAGAAAAAGCTAAAAAATTTCGATCAGGCTATCATCTTATTGATTGTGTTCACCGCCTTCGCAGAATCATTTGCTAAGAAGATGTTTGAAGGTAATAGCTTCTCCGACTTTGTTTGGATCAGCTTGGCCATGGCTGGGTTATTTATCTTGATTATGGGAGTGATGTGGGGTATTTCTAATTGGTTTGGATTTAATCAGGCAGATACGATAACAGTATTATTTTGTGGCTCGAAGAAATCATTGGTACAAGGTGCGGTGATGGGAAAGGTACTTTTCCCCGATCCATTGATTTTTGGAATTGTACTTTTGCCTCTGATGATATACCATTCCCTTCAGCTACTGATGGGATCGGCTATAGCAGAGAGATATGCCTCTAAAAATTTAGAAAAAAGTAGTATCCTTTGAGGCGTCTTTTGTCATTCTCTCAGCACCTTCTTTTCCCAGATATCTATCAATTACACTGTGTCCCAAATACAGTAAGGGCGTCAAAATAATAGCGACTACAAATTTGTAGATGTAATTGATTAATCCTACAGATATGACCTGTTCCCAAGTCCAGTTACCAAATAGATAAAATGCAATTATAAGTACTATAAATGAATCAAAAAACTGTGCAACTACAGTAGAACCTGTAGCCCTTAACCAAATCATTTTTGATCCTGTAAGTTTTCTTAATTTTTGAAAGACAAATACATCTACCAATTGGCCAAAAAGAAACGCGATTAGAGAACCAGCAATTATACCCAGACCTTGACGGAATATGGTATTAAAGGCATAATTGATATTAAATGGATTTCCTGAATCATCTGTTTGATTTACCTCCAGCCAAAACTGGGCAGGAGGGAGGCCGGTGACCACTGTAATCACTAGAAATATATAAGCTATAAAAAATGCAGTAATAAAGCTGATTTTTTTAACCCCAGCTTTTCCGTAGTATTCATTAATAATATCAGTGGTCAGAAATACAATTGGCCAAATGACAGCTCCTGCGGTCAAATTAAAATCTAATATATAATCTCCAAAAAAAGTCCATCCCGCTGGTTGAAGTCCAATTGTATTTTCTCCAGAAAATATCTTTACCCCTATAATCTCAGCAAGTATAGCATTGGTAAGGAAAATACCTGATAAGATAATAAATAAGTTGGTTTTTTTGGTTTGAAACCGTTGATCTTCATTTATAGCTTTGACTGCCATTATTCCACAAAAAAAGTTTTACCCTCTATGCTTAATTCTGTATCAGGAAATATCTCCTGAGCCTCTAGAAGCATTGCTTCTAATTCTTTGTACCTAATAGAAAAATGACCTAGAAGAAGCTTCTTTACACCCGCTTCCTTGGCAATTGATGCAGCCTGGCTTGCAGTACTATGAAATGTTTCCTTAGCTCGATCCGCCTCCTTTTCCATAAAGGTAGACTCATGGTAAAGAAGGTCAGCTCCTGTGAAGTATTCGATTAACTCCCTATCATAAATAGTATCTGCACTATATGCATAAGCCCGTTCGGGAAGGGGAGGGTAGGTAAACTTTTCCAGCGAATATATTACCTTCTCTGTGAAAGGGTCCATATAATCATTCCCACTTTTTAGTGTATTTATAGCTTCTAATCCAATATTGTGTTTTAAAAGCTCTTCTTTAACTAAATTTCGTGGCTTTGGTTTTTCTTTAATATAGAATCCAGTACAAGTGACCCGGTGTTTTGTAGGAAAACTATAGACTTTAAATAGTTTTTCATCTATAATGAGCGTTTTTTTCTTTGGATCTGTCTGTATAAAATGGAGGGGATAATTTAAACGTAGATTACCATATTTCAATTGAATGGTAATAATTTCATCCAAACCTTTAGGACCGAAAATTGTAAGCGGTTTAGTGCGTTTATTTAAATGAAATGTGGAGATCACCCCCATTAGTCCTAGGTAGTGATCTCCGTGTAAATGTGATATTAGGATATAATCAAGCTTAGCGGTTTTGATGCCGTACTTTTTTAACTGAACCTGCGTACCCTCTCCACAATCCACTAAAATGGCAGATTTACCAATATGGACTAATTGGCTGGTCTGATTCCTGTCATGTGCAGGTGCTGCAGAATTTGATCCTAAAATGGTGACGGTAAAATCCAAAATTTTATAATTCGTCTTCTTCTTCGTCCTCGTCTTCGCTGTTTTTAATTTCGTGGATGAAGATAGCTTCAGCAGCTTCTTCATGTGTATCCACTACATTAAGTACTTTATCCAGCATTGAGATTTTGATTAATTTGAGCACATGTTCCTGTGGTGCTGATATAACGAATATACCACCATCTTCACTAAATGTACGGTTACCCACTAGAAGAGCACTTAATCCACTGGAGTCGGCATATTTCACTTCACTCATGTCCAAAATCAGATTTCTATATCCTTCTGCGTGTACCGTCAAAAGTTCGGATTTTAGTACAGGGCTTAGTGAAGAATCCAATTTTTCTTCATGCGGGGTGAATGTTACGTATTGCTCTTTTTTATCAACTGAATATTTCATATATATTGGTTTGTATATAAAGTGTTAAATGAATGTTGGGCTCAAACACTTTGGGATAAATAATGATTTTTGATCTATATTGTTTAGAGGTTATTAAGATTTTTCAAAATAGATTCTTTGATATCTTCAGGTAGATTTTTTGATGATGATTTTATAAACTCATCTCCTGTGATCTTTTCATATAATTCAATGTACCGTTTTGAAATATCATCAATAATGCTATCCGTCATATGGGGTATTTTTTCCCCTGTGCGCCCTTGGAAGTTGTTTTCCATAAGCCATTGTCTTACAAATTCTTTTGATAGCTGTTTTTGGGGCATACCCGTATTTTGATTTCGATCATAACTGTTTTCATAAAAATATCGGGAAGAATCCGGGGTATGTATCTCATCTATCAGAAAAATTTCATCCCTGTATTTTCCAAACTCATATTTTGTATCTACTAAGATGAGTCCTTTATCATGGGCTAACTGCAATCCCTTTTGATAAAGTGCGCGAGTATATTTTTCCAGGATCAGATAATCAGTTTCGGTGACTATTCCTTTGCCAATAATTTCACCTCTAGAAATATCTTCATCATGCCCTTGATCAGCTTTGGTAGTAGGTGTGATAATAGGCTCAGGTAACCTATCATTTTCTTTAAGACCATTTGGAAGTAATACACCGCAGATTTCTCTTTTTCCCGCATTGTATTCTCTCCAGGCATGTCCAGCTAGATATCCACGGATTACCATTTCTACCTTAAACGGCTCACATCTTTTACCTATTGTTACATTGGGATGGGGTGTGTCAGTAACCCAATTAGGAACAATATCTTTAGTAGCTGCTAGAAATTTAGCTGCTATCTGGTTCAGGACTTGGCCTTTATACGGGATTGGCTTAGGTAGGACTACATCAAATGCAGAAATTCGATCAGTCGCCACTACAGCTATTATATCTTCAAAAATATAAACATCCCTCACCTTTCCTTTATAAAACCCTACCTGTCCCGGAAAAGTGAATTCTGTTTCTTTTATAGCAGTTATCATTCTAAAATTAAAGTTTGGATTAAATTATAAATTGATTGGCTTGACAAATCCCGTACCTAAAAAGGGTAAAGGTATCTATTAAGCAAAATTATAAAAAGCTGACTTAAACTAGGTCGAATATGATTATAATTTGATGTTATTATTCTTGGGTGAAATTTTCTTCCTTTATTAAATTACCTCGATCATCATAATATTTCCACCTTCCTGATACTTTGTTGGCCGTATGTTCACCTTCTATGGAAATATTTCCGTTCGGGTGATATGCTTGATACTTTCCTTCTTTCCAATTGGCTACAAACTGGGTTATGCTTTTTATATTACCGTCATTGTAATATTCTTTTTCTTCTCCGGTCTGTCTGCCGTTAGTAAATTTTCTTTCAAGTATTACACTTCCATCAGCATTCCATCTTTGGGATGTTCCCTCACGTTTTCCGTTGACAAAGGTGACTTCCTCATTTAGCTTTCCGTTTTCATGATAGGTAATCTGAGTTCCATGAGGCAATCCGGATCTATATGCAATTTCCGTCATCAGTTGGCCTGATGGATAGAAGGTACGCTTCATAGTAGGCCTTCCATTTTTATCATGAATAATCACTTCCATTTTTTCACCGGTAGGATAAAATGCCACGATATCGCCTTTTATCATTCCTCTGTTAAAAACAGTTTTTCTTGCCACTTTTCCATCCTCGTAGTATTCAGTGAATGTGCCATTAGGCTGACCCCGACGGTATTTGCCTTCCTTTTCAATTTTACCAGTTGGAAAATAAGTCAGAAATTGGCCATCTTTTACTCCGTCTTTATATCTGATGGTAGAAGAAACTGATCCTGATGGATAATAATTTATCATATCTCCTTCGAGTTCACCATTTCTATATTGGGCTACTTCCTCTATTTCCCCATTTTCAAAATATGAAGTAACAGTGCCTTGGATGATACCATTTTCATATACTAGCTCTTGCTCTATCTGCCCATCTAAATAATAGGAAATACTTTTTCCATTCGGAAGGTTATCAGAAAAAGTAGAAGAAGATTGTAAGGTGCCATTTTCATAGTAAGATTCTACTTTTCCTTCTATTTTATCATTGGTATAAGTCGCAATTTGGGAAACTTCGCCATTCGGGTGATAAGTGATGGTTTCCCCTTCTTTTTTGTTTGCTTTGTAAGTAACTAATCTTAAAGTATCTTTAGTATGCGGGTAAAAATCTACAAACACCCCCTCTTTATTACCCTTTACGAAAACACCTTTTTGTGCTAGACTACCATCATCATAATAGAGCTTATAATCTCCTTCAGGAAGATCATTTACTTTAAAATAAACTTCTTTGATCTGGGTTTTGCCCGGATCATAAAATGTTCTTACTGGTTGTTGCCCAAAACTGGAAAAAGCTATCAGACTAAGAGAAATAATAAGGAAATTTGTACGCATAATTAAAATTCTTATTCAAGCAGCAAAAACAAAGCAACCCAGTCTTTAACCGGATTGCTTTTTTTTTATTACATTTTTTCGATGACAATAGCAGAAGCTCCACCTCCTCCATTACAGATTCCTGCTACTCCAATCTTTCCGTTTTGCTGGTGAAGTACAGAGTTAAGGGTAGCGATAATCCGGGCACCTGATGCTCCAAGGGGGTGACCCAAAGAAACTGCTCCACCATGAATATTTAATTTATCTGAAGACAGATTTAATTCTTTTTGGTTTGCCAAAGCTACCGCAGAAAAAGCTTCATTGATTTCATAAAAATCTATATCAGCTTCTGTAAGTCCCGCGTTTTTGATAGCTTTAGGTATAGCTAGGGCGGGAGCAGTGGTAAACCAGATAGGGTCCTGGGCTGCATCAGCAAAACCCCTTATTTTAGCAATTGGTTTTAATCCCAATTCCTCTGCTTTTTCCTTACTCATTAGGATTAATGCTGAAGCACCATCATTCATGGTGGAGGCATTTGCAGCTGTGACAGTGCCTTCTTTATCGAATACTGGTCTTAATGAAGGGATTTTATCAAACATTACATTTTTAAATTCTTCATCCTCATCTATCACTGTGACTTCACCTTTTCTGCCTTTGATCTCTACTGGAATTACTTCATCTTTAAAAGCTCCTTTTTTCCAGGCTTCAGCACTTCTATTATATGATTGAATAGCAAATTCATCCTGAGCTTCTCGCGATATATTCATTTCACGGGCTGTATTGTCAGCACAGTTTCCCATAGCGAAATTATTATATACCTCATAGAGACCATCATGTGCCAGACCATCTACTAAGGTGGCATTACCGTATTTATAGCCAAATCTTGCTTTAGGGACATAGTATGGCACATTGGACATACTTTCCATACCTCCTGCTACTACTATATCATTCTGACCTATCATGATACTTTGGGCGCCAAACATAACAGCTTTCATACCAGACGAGCATACTTTATTGACAGTAGTACAGGGCACATTGTATCCTATCCCTGCGCCGATTGATGCCTGTCGGGCAGGTGCTTGTCCTAAATTAGCTGACAAAACATTGCCCATAATTACTTCCTGAACATCTTTAGGATTTACTTTAGCTTTTTCTAATGCACCTTTTATAGCTATGCTGCCAAGTTCTACAGCTGTCAGAGAACTTAATTTACCTCCAAAGCTTCCGATGGGTGTTCTTACTGCGGAAATGATATATACTTCTTTCATGTGGTTATAATTGTTTTAAATGGTCACATGGAATCTCGCACTTCGGATTATCTTCCGGATGAGTAACGATTTTCGACATGATCGATTTCATTTGGGTTTATATATTTATTTATGATTAAAAATCCGATTCTTACCAATCAGGAGTTCCTTTTTCTGGTCTTTTGGTTGGTTTTCTACGATTCTGCTGGATATGTTGCAGTTCTGCATTATTCATGGCATCCAATATCTGAGCAGCCTGTTCAGGAGAAATATTCATTTCCTGAAGCCTTTCTTTCATTTGCTGCATGGATTTTTCTCGCTCACTCAAGTCACTTTTCTGCTCTGAAGGCTCCTCCGAAGGTTCTTCCTGCTGGGATTTTTCGCCTCTTTGTTCATCGGTTTTGTCAGGGTCGACATCTGATTCATCCTGAGTTTGTTCTTCTCCTTCTCCTTTTTTCTGGTCTTGGGATTCCTGTTGCTGATCTTTGTCCTGTTGTTGCTGGTCTTGATCTTGCTGCTGTTCTTCCTCTTCTTCTTTTTGAAGTTTATCCAATAGCGCTCGTAGTTTCTGATCGTCCGGGTATTTGGACAATCCTTCTGCTAAAGTCTGTCCTGTAGCTGTTTTGTCATTATTGACATATTGTTTTGCTGCGTTATTAAAATAATGAGCGGCATTTTGTGCCTTCACGTTATTGATTCCTCCCAGTAAAAGGAAGAAAAAACTTACTAGTAGAATTTTAATTATTTGAGATCTCATTTATGTCATTTAAGTTATTAATGAACTCCTGATAATACGAAACAGTTTCATCTATCTCTAAGGCTCTGTTCATAATATTGAGGGCTTCAGCGAAATTGAACTGGTCTACCATTTGATCTGCCTGAGCCTTCATACGTTTGGCATAATTAGAAGGTTGTAACTGATCATCTTCGTTTTGGTCTTCCTGATCTTGATCCTGCTGATCTTTATTTTTATCCAACCATCTAGCGAGCATTTCATAATTGTACCTTGCTACTTCGTTGTCCGGATTTTTGATGAGTGCTGTACGGAACGATTGAAGGGCTTCCTCATACTTTTCTTCTCGAGCTGAAATGGTTCCGTTTTGGTTGGCAGCATATGAGCCAATATTAGTATTAGAAGTATTTACCAATTCTGCATAGGTTCTTTGAGCTTCGGCTTCCTGACCATTCAGTTGATAACTTAGGCCTAGATTAAAATTGACTTCAGGGGTGCTGAGGTCAAAATCACTCAACAGTAATAAGTGACCCCTAATGGAATTTTCAAAATCCGAAGATTTATATGCTTTTTCGGCACGTTCTATAGCGCTATTTTTTTTGGCTATCCTTTGCCAGGAAGCCGGTATAAACATTAACAATAAAAATACTGTGCTAAATGCCTGATACATGTAATGAATTTACTTTATTAATATTAATCTATTTTACATTGAAATAGTACGCACTGGTAATATTAAATCCAAAAGAGCAAGTCCTAATCCTGCAAGTAGGAAATAAAAATATTTATTGGCTGAGGCTTCTACCATCCTAGAGCCCATAACAGTGCCTTCTACTCGATCTATTGCTGCGATCAGATCGGGGATTTCCATCATCCGGTCACTAAGCTCAAAATATTGTCCATCTGTTCGAGTAGCTATAGCTTTAAGATTTGTAGCATCTAACCTGGTAATGGCAGGAGTACCTGTTCTTTTGTCCATGATTATAGAATTACCCTGAGGAATAGATGCACCCTCATCTGTACCTACCCCAAGGCTAAATACACGAATTCCATTTGTATTTAAATCTTCCAATACTGTCCCCAAGTTTTCTCCAAAATCCTCTCCATCACTTATCAGTATTATGGATTTGGATTTGGTTTCTGCAGATTCATCCTGGAGAAATTTCTTTTGTGCCAATTCTAGTGGCGCAGCAATGTCGGTACCGTAATTAGGTACTAAGGTAGTATTTAGTCCATCTATATGAAGCTGGAGTACATTCTGATCAAATGTCAGCGGACATTGGATAAAAGCTTCAGATGAGAATATAATAATACCTATTCTGTCTGAGCTAAAATTTTTCACTAATCTTTTTAATTCGAGTTTTATCCTTTGTAGTCTGGAAGGACTGATATCTTCTGCATTCATAGATTGGGATAGATCTATAGCTATAAAGATATCTTTTCCCTCCTGCTTAATCTCTTTCATACCCCCACCTATAGAAGGACCGGCGAAAGCTATAAGAAATAATATAAAATAAGCTGCCCTTAACGATAGTTTTAGAAACAATCGCCTTTTTTGAACTTTCAGTTTTCTATTGATTCTCCAAAACCTATAGAGATAGATAAAGTATAACAGTGAGAAAACCGCGGATAAAATAATAATTGCATCAATACTAGGATATGCCCAAATCATGGCTTGAAATTAGGTAATTTTAGTGAAAACGACATATCAGCAGATTAATTATTAATAAACAAAGAGTTTTAATTTTTCTTAAAATTTGCGCTTATGCTTTTAAACCAATTCATTTGTACCACGTTTTTACATTAGATTTATTACCTCCAATATATTTATCTCTTTCATCAGTAGCCAATAAATGAAATTTCCCCAGTTTTTTCGGACAATAAGTCTGTTATTCCTTATGATAAGTTGCTATTCTTATGGTCAGGAAAAAGAATTGTCAGTTAAAGGAATAATAATAGAAGCAGAGACCAATGAACCATTGCCGGGTGCAAATATATACTGGGAATCTGATCCTCAAAAAGGCGATATAAGTGATATAGACGGCAGGTTTTCTATTCCTAAAATAACCTTGCCTGCTCGGATTATAATTACGTATTTAGGTTTTGAAAAAATATCACGGAATATAACGAATAAAGATGATATACTAGCACTGAAGTTTTTCTTACGTCCTGAAGAACAGTCTCTCGAGGAGGTGGTAGTGAGTGAAAGAAGGGCAGATGAAAATGTAAGAGGTATGGAGATGGGTAAATCTACCCTTCCCATAAGAACAATAAAGAATATTCCGGCTCTTTTTGGTGAAGTGGATATATTAAGATCACTGCAGCTATTGCCTGGTATTCAAACTGCTGGGGAAGGGACAACAGGTTTATTTGTAAGAGGAGGCTCTTCTGATCAAAACCTGATACAAATAGATGGAGCTCCAGTTTATAATCCATCTCATTTTTTTGGTTTTTTCTCTGTTTTTAATCCGGACGCACTAGAAAATGTTGAATTGTATAGGGGAAATATTCCTGCGCAATACGGTGGCAGACTCTCCTCTTTGGTAGATGTTTCTCTCAAAGAAGGAAATACCAATAGTGTAAAAGGGGAGGGAGGAATAGGAACTATTAGTTCCAGATTGACTATAGATGGTCCGCTTTTTTCTGATAAATCATCTTTTATATTTTCTGGTAGACGAACGTATGCAGATATCTTCCTTGGCCTCTCGAATGATCCAAATGTCAGAAACAATTCTCTATATTTTTATGATCTAAGTGGGAAATTTATGTTCAGACCATCGGATAAGGACAAAATTACTATTTCAAGCTATTATGGTTCAGATTTTTTAGGATTATCAGAGCAGTTTGGTTTTGGGTGGAATAATTGGGTAAATTCTGCAGTTTGGAATAGAACCGTGAATGAGAAGTTGTATTTAGATTTGAATGTATACTATAGCCAATATAATTATGAAGTGTCTTTTAATAATGAAGAAAATGGCTTCATATGGGATAATAAATTGGCAGAAACAGGTTTGAAAGCAGATTTTACTTATTTTCCTAGAGAGGAAGTTAAGATCAATTTTGGTTTTCACGGTCAGCACTATGGATTTGCACCCATCAGTTTACTTCCAAATGAAGGAAGTGCTATTTCTAATATAGAAACGAATCCAAGAAATGGCATTCAAAACAATTTTTTCATATCTACTTTATATGACATATATGATGATTTAAGTATTGAAGCAGGACTTAGACTGGGTTTATATAATCAAATCGGGAGAGGAGTTACCTATTTATATGAGAATAATGAACTACTGGATAATCAGAATATTTTAGATACTATCTCCTATAGCAGATTCCAGAATATGAAGTTTTACAGTGGCTTAGAACCAAGAATAGCATTAAGGTACATCCTTAATCCATCTTTATCACTGAAGGCTGCATATAATCGCAATTTCCAATATATACAGGTGGCCACCAATAGTTCAGCAGGATTGCCTATAGATAGATGGGTGCCAGCAGGTCCTTATATCAATCCTATTAGAAGCGACCAGTTTTCGATTGGTTTATTTAAAAATTTGGATAATAACAAGTGGGAAGTAAGTGCAGAAACCTATTATAAGGATTTGGAGAATATTATAGATCTTAAGCAGGGTGCAAATATTATTTTTACTGATAATATAGAAACTGAAATACTAACCGGAAGGGGATGGGCGTATGGTATGGAGTTTTTGATAAGGAAAAATATAGGGAAGACCACCGGCTGGCTAAGCTATACCTACTCCAGAACGTTCAGACAAATAGAAGGGATAAGTTTAGGAATGCCGTTTAATCCTCGATTTGATAGACCGCATGACCTCTCACTGGTTGTTAATCATCAATTTAATAAATCCTGGTCTACTTCATTCACCTTTGTCTACACCTCTGGACAAGCAGTAACTTTTCCTATAGGGGTATATGATGTAGATAATCAAAGAGTGCCATTATATGGACCTTTAAGAAATGAGGATAGATTTCCTGATTATCATAGAGCCGATGCATCAGTCACCTATAAGAGACCGGATAAAGGGAGGAAATGGAGAGGCAGTTGGAATTTCAGTATTTATAATATGTATGGGAGGAAAAATCCTTTTTCTTATCAGTTTACTGAGATACTCAATGAGGAAATTAATTTCAGGCCTAGTCCTAATGAGCCCGTAGTTTCCCGCAGGCCTGGTGTAGTGAAAACTTACCTTTTCACCTACCTGCCATCTATAACTTATAATTTTGAATTTTAATGAATACAAACAATATATATATACTGGTCATATTGTCTTTTATTCTAGGATCATGTCAGGAAGAAGTAGTTATAGATCTTGGAGAACAACCTTCTGTTCCGGTAATAGAAGCTATATGGACAAATATGGCAGGCATAAATCAGGTTTCGATAACTACCAGTAAAAATTATTATGAAGCGGATGTAAACCAAATCATAACTGATGCAGAGGTTTATATGATCAATGAAAATTCGGGTGAAAAAATAGATTTTAGCTATCTTCCCCAAGCCAGAACTTATTTGCCCTTAAATAATCGGGTGGCGCGCCAGGGTACTAGATATCAATTAAATGTCAAGTATAATAATAACCACTACCAGGCCACTGGTACTACCTTGGAACCGCCTACTTTGGATAGTATAGCGGTGGAATATAAGGATGAAAGATTATTCAGAGAGGAGGGTTATTATTTGACTTTGTATGGTGATATACCTTTTGATACGGATAACTATTATAGAATAAGAATAGTACGGAATGATACTCTGCTAAATCGAAGAAACGATTATTTACTTTTCGATGATACCTTTGGTACACAGATTTTAAATAGAGGATTTGAATTAACCGGATATGTGTTCAAAAAAAATGATCGTGTCCGGTTAGAATTGTTTAGGTTAAATAAGGATGCATATGACTATTTAAATGAACTTGTAGGACTTTTATTTAATGATGGAGGACTATTTAGCCCTCCTCCTCAAAACCCGACATCAAACATTAAAGTGATTTCAGGGACCGGTGGGGTGTTAGGCTATTTTATGACTTCGACAGTAATTAATGCATCATTAGTGATAGATGAAGATGACATTTAATCTATTTTAATTGAAATTTTTCTATGCTCAGATTATAGAAAATATAGATGAAATAAAAATTGGCTCTTCTATTTAAGGTTCCAATTGAAGTTTTTTTTGTAATTTTAAAGAATGGGTATACCATAAAAATGGCATAAAAGAAACTTAGCAAAATATTTATGATATCATAAAGCTGTAAATCAGTGATTTGTTAAGGAACTAAAGAAGAAATATTCTAGGGTAGAAGTGAAGCAACAAAATAAATTCATCGATATTGAAAAGATTGTGGGAGATAAAAATCCCTCTTTGATAAAATGGATGCCTACTCCCGTACTGCGATATATCAAAAGAATAGTACATGAATCCGAAATTAACGAGATCATGAGAAAGCATGGTCATGTTAATGGCTTGGATTTCGTAGATGCATTAATAGAAGAATTCGGAGTGGAGGTAGAATTGCGGGGAGAGGAGAACATCACTTTAGAACCAGGAGTCATTTTTGCTGCTAATCACCCACTCGGGGGGCTCGATGGAATTGCATTTATGCATGCGTTAGGGAAGTATAGAAAAGATATAAAGTTTTTGGTTAATGACATTTTGACTAACATAAAAAATTTTGAAGAGCTTTTCGTACCTATAAATAAGCATGGTAGCCATGGAAGAGGAGGTATAGCTGCAATAGAGTCTGCTTATTCTGGTAAAGATGCGCTTTTGGTGTTTCCGGCAGGCTTAGTGTCACGCAAGCAACCCGGGGGAATTAAAGATTTAGAATGGAAGAAGAGCTTTATTAGTAAAGCTAAAAAATATAATAAAACCATAGTGCCCGTCTATATCGAAGGTAGAAATTCAAGTTTTTTTTACAATTTGGCCAAGTATAGAAAAAAGATAGGAATTCAGGCCAATATAGAAATGTTCTATTTAGCTGATGAAATGTTTAAACAACGAGGAAAAAAAGTAACCATAAATGTAGGCAAACCTATTTCCTCAGACTATTTTGACAAATCAAAAAGTGAGAAAGAATGGGCTGAGGAAGTAAAGGAGCAAGTTTACAAAATGGCTTCAGAAAAGTAAGTTTATGCAAGATATAATATTACCTATAGATAGAAATATACTTAAAAAAGAGTTATCAGAGGACAGATTTCTCCGCTATACCAATAATGGCAATAATGAAATTTATCTCATAAATTACCATAATGCTCCCAATGTATTAAAAGAAATTGGAAGGCTTCGTGAGCTTACCTTTAGAAAAGCAGGTGGTGGTACAGGTCTGCCGCTGGATATTGATGATAATGATACAAATCAGAATTGTTATGACCAGTTGATTGCCTGGAATTCAGAGGATGAAGAAATAATAGCAGGGTATAGACTTATAAAATGTAAAAATGCCGGGGTGAATGATCATGGACAGCTTAATCTGTCCACAGCCCATCTTTTTCATTTTTCAGATAAATTCAGGGATGAATATCTTCCTACCACAATAGAATTGGGTAGGTCATTTGTCCAACCAAAATATCAACCCAGTCAGGACAATAGGAAAGGCCTTTTTTCTCTTGATAATCTATGGGATGGATTGGGGGCAGTAGTGATGATGAACCCGGATATCGAGTATTTATTTGGAAAGGTAACTATGTATCCTCACTATAATAAGGAAGGAAGAGATTTACTGCTTTATTTTATGAACACCTATTTTCCTGATACGGAAAAACTGGTTACTCCTATACACCCATTGACTTACCACCACGATCCTTCCAGTTTTGGAGATATATTCAACGGCCTGTCTTACAAAGAAGGGTATAAGATTTTAAATTCGAGAATTAGAGCGCTTGGCGAAAATATTCCTCCTCTGATCAATACTTATATGAATTTATCATCTACTATGAAAACTTTTGGTACTTCTATGAATAATGAGTTCGGAGCAGTGGAGGAGACTGGTATACTCATTACTATAGCAGATATATATGAAACGAAGAAAAGCCGACATATGGATACATATGAGAGAGATAAAATGAGATAAACTGTAAAAATTCCAATTTGTTTTTGAATATGGGTCGATATTAATTTTTAATCCTCTATTTTTGCCAGCTTGATTTTAATTTATTTATGAAGTACGCAGAAATATTATTTTTTAAATTATTCATTTATTGTTGGCCTAAATTTAAATACCCTGCAATATTTTTTCTTAGAAACACACCCTATGAGCTTAAAAAGCTGAGTTTATCGGAATTTTTAAATTTACGAATAATACCTGAGGGTGAAAACCATTGGCGATCGCGAGCACGACATCTTGATTTGGTTACTGATAATGGAAAATATATAAAAATTGGCAAAATAGTTGATTACCTCTCCTCCGAACTTTCAAAGCATGAGTTTTGGGATAGCATAATCGAAACCCCTACAGATAAGCCGTTTAAACATCCGGATTATCCTCGGAGGAAGTTTTGGAGACTGGGTAATAATTTCTTTATCTATAATGTATTATATGGTTTTCGTAGAAATGTTCTTCCTTATAAAGAAGTAGATCAGTATATATTGAAGGGAATGAAACCAGATGCATTTACTAAAGATTACTACTTAAGCCTGGACCCCATGGAGGAAATTGAGATCTGTGAATTGTTAAGAACCAATCCAATAATGATTCAAGAGAATGCTGTTAGAAACGGAAGACATCGGGTATTTGCCTTGATTGGGAGACTTATTAAACAAGAATCATATACTCCTTTATATTCATTAACAGCGAATGAAGACAAATAAATTGATCTTCAAAAAAATATATTTGAAATGCATTATTGTATATGTAAATATTTGTTTATAAATTGCGTCATCAATTATTAATAAGAAAATTTTATGAAAAAATTTTTATTGAATGCCTTAGGTTTATTATTTATCATAGTAATGGCCAGTGGGTGTATCTCCAACAGAAAAATTACCTATTTGCAAAATCTTCCAGGAACTCCTCGTATCGAAGAAGAAACGCTTATATCATATGATGTACCGGTGTACAGAATTCAAAAAGATGATATACTCGATGTACAGGTAAGATCTCTTAACCCTGAGGTAAACGAAATTTTTGCGATGGCCACCGGTGGTGGTAGAGCAGGCGGCGGAGGCGGTGCCGGTGGAGCTCGAATGGGTATGGGCGGCGGAGGCGGCGATATCTATTATATGACCGGTTATACAGTCAATAAAGAAGGCGAAATAGAACTACCATTTGTAGGAAAAATACATGTCGATGGTAAGAATATTGATGAAATAAAGGAGCAGGTACAACTTAACTTGATGAAATATTTCCAAGAGGAACTATTTGTTCAGGTAAAACTGGGTGGTATCCGATATGCTACTTTCGGTCAATTTAATGGAGTAGGCAAGCATGTAGTACTACAAAATAGATTAACAATATTTGAAGCTATAGCGAATTCCGGTGATCTTACCGTATATGCTAAAAGAGATGAAATTATGATTTTGCGTCAGTACCCTGATGGTACTCGGCTTCATAGAGTAAATCTAAGAGATAGAAATATAATCAAATCTCCGTTTTACTTTATACAGCCCAATGATCAGCTTTATGCTGAGCCTATCAGGGCAAGAGAACTTGGAACAGGAGAGACTGGTGTACAAAGTTTCCAACTGTTTATGACATTATTATCAGCAGGGTTATTTATGTATGCACTGTTTTTAAATTAAAAAAATATGAGTAACAATCAGAACAATAACAGCTCAAATCCCTTCGGGGATGAGTCAGCAGGCTATGATTTCAAAGCTTTGCTCCAAAAATTATTAGCTAAATGGTACCTTTTTGTAATTTTTGCAGGGATTGGTTTTGCCATTGCATATGCCTATAACAGGGTATTATTCAGTAGATATAAAGTAGAGTCTACTATTTTGGCTGCAGATTATGGACAGGCCGTAGGTTCAGTTCTTTTCGAAAATTTAGTGCCTCAAAAAGGAACTAACCTCGAAAATGAAGTGGGTATATTATCTTCTTATGGCCTGCACAGAAGAACTTTATCTAATCTTGACTTTCATGTATCTATATCTAAAAAGAATATATTAGGACATGTGCAAGATTTATATGGTAAGTCACCTATCAGCCTTTCATTGGATATAACCAAACCATTTGTAGCTAATAAGGAAATGATATTATCAGTTACTGATAATGGAATAGAATTAAAAGCTCCAGGTAGTGTATATCAAATATATAATCCTGTCACAGAATCATATGCGACAAATTCAGGTGAAATCAATGTGAATCTAAAAGAAGGGCCAGCCCAGCAAACTGCTCTTGGGATAATAACAGTGAATGTAATCGATCCTTCTTTTAGAGGTGATCTAAATGTTAGATTTTACCCTACTGAACAATTAGTAAAAAGTTATGTGGGTGCGGTAAGATATGATGTTCCTGAAAACTGGAGTACTATATTAAGACTTTCTATGGAAAGCACTTCTACGGTAAGAGCTACGACATATCTTAGTGCTTTGATGAATCAATACCTGGATGAAGAACTAACTGCAGCAAATGAAACTGCTGAAAACATAGTTAACTTTATAGATACCCAACTTGATGGTATTACGGATTCATTGAATTTTATTGAAAACAGACTGGAAAATTATAGGACCAGTAATCAGATTTTTAATCTCAGCAGTGAAGGTGCTTCCATATATGGCAGATTATCTGAGCTGGAAGAACAGAAAGCAGTACTTGAAATAAGCCTTAGATATTACGAGACGCTTGCAGCTTATGTAAATGAGGAGAGGTATGAAGAGCTAATGGTACCTTCATTGGCTGGAGTATCTGAGCCAGTATTAAATCAATTAGTAAGTAGGGTATTGGAGCAGCAGGGAAAACTTTCTTCTATGAGATTATCTCTAACCAGAGCCAATCCTGAGCTTATTAGACAGGAAGAGCAGTTTAGGATTATGCTTAGATCTTTGGATGAGAACTTAAGACAATTATTGATCAATACCAGAAATCAAGTAAGAGAATTAGAAAACCGTATTGGAAGAATAAATCAAGAAGTGAATGCACTTCCAGCTACCGAAAGAAGACTCTTATCCATACAGCGTAAGTTTACTATCAATGAAGGGATTTATAATTATCTGCTTCAAAGAAGAGCTGAATCTGCAATTTCAAAAGCAGCTACCCGTCCTCAAAACAATATCCTGGATGAGCCACGAGTGGTTGGATCTGTTTTCCCTAAGAAAGATAATAACCTAATGATTGGGGTTTTAATCGGTTTTTTCATTCCCGGCTTGTTTATTTTCTTAAAGGATTTCTTTAGAAAAAATGTAGAAAGTCAGGCAGACGTGAAAAGATACTTAGACCTTCCTGTAATAGGAAATGTCCCAAGAAGTAAAGTATATGGAGATTTGGCAGTTTACAACTTCCCTAAATCCCATGTAACAGAATCATACAGGTCGATAAGAGCGAATTTCAAATATTTGTTTCCTGATCAAAGTATGAAAACAATATTTGTTACATCGGCCCAACCTCAAGATGGTAAAACTTTTACCTCGATAAATTTAGCTTCAATTTTTGCTCTCAGTGGTAAAAAGACCGTGCTGGTTGGTCTAGACCTAAGAAAACCAAAACTTCATTCTTCTTTTGACTATGATAATAAAGTAGGATTGACTTCTTATCTAATTGGGCAAAAAAGTTTTGACGAAGTAGTAAGGAAAACTGAATATGACAATTTACATTTAGTCTTATCAGGCCCTATTCCGCCAAACCCTGCAGAATTAATTTTAACTAATAAGTTTAAGACTTTTATAGCTACGTTAAAAGAACAGTTTGACATTGTTATACTGGATACTCCTCCTGTAGGGGTAGTGTCAGAAACATTAGATATAATGGGTATGTCAGATGTTGGATTGTTTGTCACACGACAGAATCAAACCAGTATAGCTGCACTTGAAGCTAGCAAGGATATTCTTGACAAAACCGGGTTTAAATCATTGTATGTAGTTTACAATGATTCTGAAGATGTCAAAGCAGGATATGCTTATGGATATTACGGAGATGAAACGGATGATCAAACATCCAAAAAAGCTGCAGCTCCGGTCAAAATTTAAATGTGATGTGGGTACCTTAATTGGTATCCACATTATTTTTCCTTTCTCATTAATCAATTTTCCAGATATACTCAATGAGATATAATTTAATAAATATCTCAATTTTAAAATTAGTCCCTGTGACTTACGTGGCGAAGCTGTATCTAAACGGTATGTATTATATAATGATTTCTTATTAGATTTTTTCATAAAATATGAATACCCAAAATAACATTGTATCTATAGTCATTCCAGTTTATAATCTAGAAACATTTATTGAAAAATGTTTAAACTCACTCATTAATCAAACTTACAAAGATTTAGAAATTATTATAGTAGATGATGGTTCTACGGATAATACCGTTTCTATAATTAATAACTACGTTAATAAGGATGCTCGATTTAACTTATATAAAGTAAATCACCATGGAGCAGCCAGTGCTCGGAAAATAGGAATATGTCACGCTTCTGGGCCATATATAACTTTTGTAGATGGAGATGATTATCTAGAGCTAGATGCTATAGAGGTTCTCATGAATGAAATAATAAAAAATGACTGTGACATCGTTATAGCAAAACATAGGAAAATTTTCCTGGACAATAGCAGAGCACCCCTTCAGGGGGACTATCCTTTCAAATTGATAGATCAATTATCATTTTCCAATTTTATCAATTCTAAAAAAGATTATACGCTGTGGGGAAAAATCTTTAAAATAGAACTCTTTGAAGATATAATATATCATGAAGGCATACCTATAGGAGAAGATGCTCTAGTTTTGAACCAAGTCATACTTAAAGCCCAAAT
>DATHVH010000342.1:0-17596 GCA_035461405.1 Anditalea sp. | reverse complement strand
GTAAGCTCTCATTTACTAGAAAGCAGGTGCAAATTAATATTTAAAACCACTTTTTGCTAATAATGCTTTAGGATTATCCGTAAACTGGTGCCAAATGTCTGATGACGGTTGATGGATTAATAATACGGGAAGGAATTATTTGAAATACGAAGGCAGACCTGACCAATCAGAGATAAAAAAAGTAAAGCTCAGAATCCTATTCCAATTCAAAGTAATTCATCATTGGAATATAAAAAAGAATAGTTGTACACTTAGGCATTAACCGAGTACAGCTGTTTATAAATTGAAGACTCTATGACTGCAACCTCCCCGAAGTCTACTATTGATTTTCTCTAATTTCGCTACTATCCCTCAAGGAAGGCATGATGGAAACTTGATACTCAAACTAAGTTTAGTTAATAATCTTTTATCAGCGGTTTGTCTACTGCCTTTATTTTGGCTTATTTTGGGCAAAAAAAATTAACAAAGCGAGATATGAAATTATACTTTTCTACAGCATTTCTATTCCTTCTAAGCATGGTAGCTGTGGCTCAGCAAGAGCGATGGCAACAGGAGGTGAACTACGAAATGGACGTCAACATGGATGTAAAATCCAACCAATATACTGGGGTACAGAAATTACAATACACCAATAATTCTCCTGACACCTTGGACAGGGCATTTTTTCATTTATATTATAATGCCTTCCAGCCTAATAGTATGATGGATATACGGAGCAGGACCATAGCAGATCCAGACCGTAGAGTGGGTGATAGAATCCAAAACCTGAAAGCAAACGAAATCGGTTACCTAAAAGTAAACAGCCTTAAGATGGACGGTAAGTCAATGACTTATGAGCATGTGGGTACCATCTTGGAAGTGGATCTTGATAGCCCTATCCTTCCTAACAGCACTGTTACTTTTGACCTCACCTTTGAAGGACAGGTACCTCTCCAGATCAGAAGGTCAGGTAGGGACAATGAAGAAGGGGTACGCTACAGCATGTCCCAATGGTATCCTAAATTGGCCAATTATGACTATCAGGGCTGGCATCCAAACCCCTATATAGGCCGTGAATTCTATGGCATATTTGGTGATTTTGATGTGAAGATCACTATAGACAAAGAATACGTCCTTGGCGGCACTGGCTATCTTCAGAATGCCACTCAGATAGGTCATGGATATGAGGATGAGGGCGTAAAAGTGAGACAGCCCAGAGGTAAAACCTTGACATGGCATTTCAAAGCGCCAAAAGTACATGATTTTATGTGGGCAGCAGATCCCAATTATACCCATGATAAAATCCAGATGGATAATGGGGTAACTGTTCACCACCTCTATATTAAAAATAGCCAAACGAAAGAAAACTGGGAAAAGTTAAAAGAATACACTCCTGCTGCAATCAAGTTTCTGAGTGAAAATTTTGGGGAATATCCCTATAAGCAGTTCTCTGTAATACAGGGAGGCGATGGAGGCATGGAATATCCTATGTCCACACTCATTACCGGACACAGAAGACTGGGCAGCCTGGTAGGCGTAATGGTGCACGAACTGGCGCATAGCTGGTTTCATGGAGTGCTGGCTACCAATGAAGCGCTACACCCCTGGATGGACGAAGGATTTACATCCTTTGCCAGCAGCCTTGCGATGGATGATATATTCACAGAAGAAGACAGTGAATTTCCTCATAGAGGTAGTTACGTAGGATATGAAAGGCTTGCTAAGTCTGGCTTGGAAGAGCCCCTAGCCACCCATGCCGACCACTACAATACCAATGCGGCTTACGGTGCTGCCTCTTATTCTAAAGGAGCTGTATTTTTAGAGCAGATGGGATATATCATCGGCAAAGAAAACAGGGACAAGGGCATGCTTAGATATTGGAATACCTGGCAGTTCAAGCATCCAAATCCAAATGATATCATCAGGGTAATGGAAAAGGAAAGCGGCCTGGAACTGGATTGGTATAAAGAATACTGGGTCTATACCACTAAAACTATTGACTATGCAGTCACTGGCGTAGAATCTTATAACACCAACAAAACCAAGATCATGTTGGAAAGAAAAGGGCTGATGCCTATGCCTATTGATCTGGTGATTACCTATCAGGATGGTTCTCAAGAGATGGTTTATCTTCCACTGGTATTAATGAGGGGTGAAAAGCCAAATGAAGAAGGGATGCCTACCAGGATCAAAACCCAAAGATGGCCTTGGACCAATCCAACAATTGAGGTAAATATAGACAGACCCAAAGCTGATATCAAAAGTGTGGAAATAGATCCTTCAGGTAGAATGGCGGATATTAACAGGGAAGATAATAGGATGGAGTTTTAAGATTTAAGTATCAAGATATTAGTATCAAGAAGCAAGGAATTTAATGGGGCGGAAGGTTTTTCGCCCTTATTTTTTTGCTATAGTGGTAGTTCAGGAAATAGTTGTCCGGCCCATTAGCATGGGTCCTGTTGTCATTGTTGTCACCCAATCTAGCTTCAAAGGTAGGAGGATATCGGGATACGCCATTATGTAGGGTGAATTTTTCCGCCCCTACATAAGTGTCAAATTTCAGCGCCACATCGACAACAGCGCAGCGGAAAACTACGACAACGTCCAGCTTTTTTGCGGGACAGAAAACAATCCCCTCAGGGATCCACCCGAAATTTTTCAGACAATAAAACAAAAAACCTCCGGGACATGATCCCGGAGGTTTGAACATTTAAAAACCACCAACCTTTAATTAAAATCTATTAGCTATTTCTTCGAACAGCCATATTGATTTTATCTGCCAATAGATACATGACAGGTACTATTACTAACGTCAAAAAGGTGGCGACGGTTAACCCAAATATTACTGTCCAGGCCATAGGTCCCCAGAAATCCGCATTGTCCCCTCCCACATAAAACTGAGGGTCAAACGAGGTCAAAAGGGTGTAGAAATTTATGTTCATCCCTATTGCCAAAGGTATCAGCCCCAGTACTGTAGTAATGGCGGTCAATAATACTGGCCGTAGCCTCGTCTTGCCCCCCAAGATTATGGAACTCAATATTTCATCATAAGGCAAAAATTCGTCTTCCGCTATTCCCAGCTCTTCCCGTTTTCTTTCACGCACCAAGTTGGTATAATCTATCAATACGATGGCATTGTTTACCACTACACCGGCAAGGGATATGATCCCGATACCAGTCATGATGATGACAAAGTCCATGTTAAAGATCACCAGACCTAAAAATACACCTATAGTACTCAATACTACCGATGCCATAATGATAAACGGGGTGGTGACGGAATTAAACTGTGCCACTATGATCAAGAAAATCATTGATACCGAGATGATCAGGGCCCGGGTAAGGAAATCTGCTGATTTCTGTTGCTCCTCCTGCTCTCCGGTAAATTTCACCGTAATACCCTCTGGTGTTTCATAGTCCTGCAGCAGGGCCTTAAGTCTGTTATTGATCTCGGTAGGGTTATAACCATCATTTACATTTGAAAATACGGTTATCACCCTGTCCATATCTTTTCTCTTTACAGATCCGAAAGTAGAACTATATTCTATCTCTGCCACCGAAGAAATGGGTACTTCCCGCTGATTACCAAACTTGTCCCTGAAATTGATTTTTTTATTGATCAGCGAATTGATATCATACCTGTACTCATCTGCCAATCTTAATTGGATAGGATAATCATCTTCCCCCTCCTTAAATTTAGAGACTTCCAATCCAAACAGGGCAGTCCTCAGCTCATTGGCAATAGTAGAAGTGGATAGGCCAAATCGCCTAGCCCTTTCCCTGTCTATGTTAACCACCAACTCTGGATTTCCGAGTTCAAGGTCAGTTTTAAGTTCCTCCACTCCTTCTACGTTTGCATCCGCGAGGTATTCCCTCATCCCGTTCACGTAGCTGATCAATTGTTCAAAGTTTTCACCGCTGGTTTCTATATTGATTGGACGGCCTACTGGAGGACCATTTCTCTGCTTGTCCACAGTAATCAACACCCCTGGATATTGCTCTACCAAATCCCGGATATCTTCCATGATCGCATTGGTATTGACGCCCTTTCTAAACTGGTATTCTACGAAACCTATTGTAATTTTTGCCTTATGAGGTGTGCTGGCCATACTTGGCCCATCTCCTGCATCGCCTGTCCCCTCTCCTATCTGGGTAATGACGGATTCTATGATCTCATCATACTCTTCCAACAATGAGTTCAGGTCGGATTCCATGCTGTTTACAAAGCTATTGGTAGCTTCAATGTCCGTACCTATTGGCTGCTCAATAAAGATATTCACCAGGCTGGGCTGATTGTCCGGAAAGAATAGGACTTTAGGAGATCTAATGGCCAATAATCCTACTGATAAAAACAAGAGTAGAATAGTACCAAAGAAGTAAATATAAGGCTTTCTTCCTTTTAGTGCATAGACGAGGCTACGCTCATATAAATCTTCCAATCTGACCAAAAACACATTCTGGAACCATCTGATGGCCCTTCTCATCACAAATAAATTAAAGAGTGTGAGTGCTGCGCCTATAAGAAGCAAACTACCTACAGCTATCCATCCTATGAAATAAGAAATGATACCCAATACAGAAAGGACCAAAGCCGCAACTAAAGGTTTTCTGTTTGGTCTCATATACGTCATGTCCTGGACTTTCATATAAAGCGCCGTAAGAACCGGATTGATAACCAGCGCCACAAATAGCGATGAAGAAAGGACTATGATTAGGGTAATAGGAAGATATTTCATAAACTCCCCTATGATGTCATCCCAAAATGCGAGTGGTAGAAAAGCTGCCAATGTAGTAGCTGTAGAGGTAATGATGGGCCATGCGACTTCTCCTACTCCTTCTTTAGCGGCTCTTACGGGTGATTTCCCCTCCTGCATCAATCGATAGACATTTTCTACTACCACGATACCGTTATCCACCAGCATACCCAGCGCTAGGATCAAGGAAAAGAGTACCATAAGGTTGAGCGTCACTCCCAGACTGTTCAATACCAAAAATGATATAAACATAGACAGAGGAATGGCAATCCCAACAAACAAAGCATTTCTAAATCCTAAGAAGAACATTAATACCAAGATCACCAGGATGACACCTGAAATAATGCTGTTTTCCAAATTATCTACCTGAGACCGCGTGTCTTTTGACTGATCATTGGTAATAGTTATATCCAGATCTTCAGGAAACCTATTGGCCTGTGTTCTATCTATGATTGCCTTGATTTTGTCAGAGGCATCCAGTAAGTTTTCTCCACTTCTTTTGACCACATTGATAGTTACTACCGGAAGATTATTAGACCTGGCATAACTTTCTCTTTCTTTAAATGTATCATTTACATTAGCTACATCACGAAGATATACGATTCTGTTTTCTTCGGTTTTAATAATGATATCCATCAATTCTGATGGATTGCTAAATTCGCCCGTGATCCTCAGCGACCTTCTAAAATCACCACTTAATACATTTCCACCAGAGATGGTGATATTTTCTCCCTGCACTGCTTCGGAAATATCAGAAAAACTTACCCCTGTAGATTCCATTTTATACAGGTCTGCATCAATTCTTATTTCTCTCTCTACTGTACCTCTCAATTCGGCTTTGGATATCTCGGAAAGTTTTTCTATCTCATCTTCCAGATATTCCCCAAATTTCTTTAGCTCCTCCTCTGTATAATTTCCTGATATATTTACATTCATGATAGGGAAATCAGAGGTATTGATTTCTATCACATCCGGCTCTCTGTCCAGATCAGTGGGCAATTCACTTTTGGACTTGTCCACTGCATCTTTTACATCCTGTAGGGCTTTGGAAATATCCACGTTTGGATTAAATTCCACCACTATAGAGGAAAAATCCTGAATAGAAGTGGACTTTATGTCTTTCACATTATTGATAGACTTCAGCTCTTTTTCTATAGGCCTGGTGATCAGGTTTTCCATATCAATAGGCGAGTTACCAGGATATACCGTTCCCACATATACCGTAGGTATGACTATCTCCGGAAAACTTTCCTTAGGCATAGTCTTATAGGCATATATCCCTAAGAATGTAATGATAAGGGTCAGGATCACCACACTGATCCGGTTATCTACAGATAGTGACGAAAGCCCGAACTCCCTGATGATGCCTCTTTTATTTTCTTCTTGATTAGCCATATTATTCAGCGATGTTCACTTTAAAATTATCCCCTACTTCTCTGAATCCTTTATCTACCAATACTTCATTTCCTGAAAGCCCTTCTGTTACTTCCGTCCTTTCATTATAAGTCATACCTCTCTGGATATACTGCTTTTTGGCTGTATCATTATCTACCACATAGATATATTCGCCCCTATTGTCCTGAAGGATCAGGTAGGTAGGTACAGTGACCGCAGTGGGCTGCTGATAATCCATGATCTTTAATACAGAGATCATGTTAGGTTTTACATTTGGAATTCTAGGCAGGAACACTTCCACTTTAAAAGTTCTGTTATTAGGATTGATCACTGATCCGATGGCAGACACTTTAGTTTTGATGGTCTGGTTAAGAGATGGGAAGGACACCTCCACTGAATCTCCTCTATTTAATATACCTACATATCTCTCTGAGATATCACCTTCTATATAAAGATCACTTTCTCCTATGAAATTGACGATCGGAGATCCTGGCTGTACTACTTCTCCTGCACGGACCATCACTGATTCCACCGTTCCGTCAAAAGGCGCCCTTATAGTGGCCCTCCCCTCTTGAGTCCTTATAGTCTCCAGATTTCTTTCCAGGCTTTCTTTTCTATTTTTGGCTTCCAGATACTGCATTTCTGTACCGATCTGCTGATCCCAAAGTCTCTTTTGTCTTTCAAACACGGTATTTGCAAGTTCCAGCTGGGTCTGGATTTCGGCCACATTCCGCTGGATAGTCTCGTCATCCACTCTTGCGATTACGCCGCCCTTCCTTACACTCATGCCTTCGATGGCAGGTATTTCCTGAATTCTGCCAGATACTTCTGCAGATATGTTTACATTCCTTTTGGATAGGACTGAACCTGTCACCTCCACATAGTGAGAAAAAGCATCAGTACTAGGAGTGGTAGTAGTAACCAGAAGAGATTTTCTCTGGGACCGGGCAAAACCCGGATCCAATAAAGCAATTTCCTTTTCCAGTTCTTCTATTTTCGCCTTTAATTCTGCCTGTTCTGCTTTGTATTCATCCAGTTGTGCTTTTTTCTCAGATACTTCATCTGTACCGTTTTGGTCACATGCTACTGCTATCAGCAATAAAGCGCCAAGGAAAAATTTTGAATATGTTTTCATAAATATTGTCTGTGTTCTTCAATTGTTATTTTAAAATACCGAGGGCTTTTTCGAGGTCTACTTTAGCGATCAAAGCATCAAACAGCGCCCCGAAGTAATTATTCTCAGCCTCTTTTAAAGCTGCATCTGCATCTACTACTTCCAAATTTGAACCTACACCTTCCTGAAATTTAATTTTTGAGATATTAAATACTTCAAGGGCCAGTTCTCTGTTTTCGCGCTGTACCTCAAGGGTATTAAGACTATTTTGCAAATTTGATTTCGCCTGAAATTTTTCTACTTCTATATTGTCCTGAAGAAATTCCTTCTGGTTTTGCAACTGACGCAATTGAACCCGGTTTTGTTGGATTCTATAAGATTTTAGAAGGCCGTCGAAAATAGGGATCTGCAGTGTGACCCCTAAAATGGCACCCGGAAACCATTCGTTTCGAAACATGGTGGGGATAGTACTTCCAAATGTATTTCTCTGATAGGTAAAGTTGGCATCCAATCTTGGGAGATATTGAACCTGATTGTTACGAAGATCCAAATGGGCCAGCTCTAATGTGGTGTTCAACTGATCTATTTCTATTCTTCTCTGCCCTTGTTCCTGAAGTAATAACTCAATTTCTAGATCATTTTCAAGAACCGCTATTTCCTCATCCAGAATCATAGTTAAATTTACCGGCAAGCCCATCTGTAATTTTAGCAATTGTTTGCTTACCACAGTGGCAGTCATCGCTCTCTCCAGTTCAGCTCTTAAGTTATTGGATTGGACTTTAATCCTAGATACATCTATCCTTTCGGCAAACCCCTCGTCGAACAAAATACTAGTTTCCGCTAGTAATGTGTCTATTCTACTCAAATTCGCAGTAATCAGCTCTTCTCTTTCCTCATTTACCAAAACAGAATAATAGGCTTTTTTGACATTTTCAACCACATCAATTTCGGTTTTTACCCTGTCAAAATCGGATAATTGTCTGAAAGTTCTAGCTGCTCGCAGTCCGACAAAATATGACCCATTAAAAATCATTTGGGAAACCGTAGCTGCCATATTAGTAGTAAAAGCCGGAGCAAATCCAATTCCTATAAACTCATCTGCAGGTGCATTTTCGTCAAAGAAAATAGCTGGAAATGGGTTCACGGGTACGATTACGTTGTGGTTAGCCGAAATAGTGGCATTGATCTGTGGTAGACCTTCAGACCTTCTCTCTCCTATCGTCGCCTTGGCTGCAGCATTGTCCAATAGGGCATTTCTAATTTCAACATTGTTTTCCAATGCGTACCGTATGCTCTCCTCTAAAGTAAAAACTACTCTATCCTGAGCCTGGCTGTAAATGGGAAAAATCACTCCCATTGCCCATATCAGCATCATTAATATGGAGTATTTATTTTTCATTATGTTGTGTTTTCTGTTTTAAATAAGCTTTTCTTCCTTTTTCCGTAAAAATCCCAAAAAGAAAGTGTTCAAAAATCTCGATTTGTAAATCCACAGCATTAAATTTTGAAGGAGGGAATTTGACCGGGTCCCAGGAGAACATCATCTGCTCCAGTCTCATCATGGCCAAGATCCGGGTATCTATTTCCGGTCGGAAAAAACCCTCTTCTTTTCCTTTTTCCAGGACTCCTACAATTTCTTCATAGATGTGGTTTTCTTTAAAATCTTCAAACAGCTGCCATGCTTCAGGATAGTACCGCTGGATTTCATTTAGCACCAAGGGGTTCATATCTCCAAATCTCTCCCTGATATAGGTAGCCATGCCCGTCATATGTTCAATGACTCCGTCCTTCAGCTGAGGGAAATTATCCATAATACATTTATCATTTTCCAGGGCTCTGGAAAATGTATCATATACCAGTTGATTCTTATCGCTGAATTCCTGATAAATAGTTTTTTTGGATACCCCTGCCTGCCGGGCTATATCATCCATCGTCACTGACCTGACCCCAAAACGCATAAACTGCTCAGTGGCGGTCTCAATAATTTTATCCTTAGTCTCCAATAGTATTTTAATTTGGGGACAAAACTGAGGAAACTTTACGAAAGTTCAAAGTTTCCGAAGTTTTTTTATTGTTAATTTTTTATGGAGAAGGGAGGAATACTTAAAAGGTGGAAACGGATCTCTTGAGTGTTATGCTACAATTCATTCTTAAAATTTATTTGTATATACGGTGGTATGTTACAATTAGAATAGGTTAAACTTGAATTATGCTTTTTGTGAACAGTCCACCCTCTATTTTATATGACCCATTCATCTATAAAAATCAAACTTAGAGGGTATCATGCATATAAATATTTATCCTACACTTTTACCTATTTTTGTACAATGAAGTTTTTAGGAACCCCCTTTGGTCAGTTGGCGTATGAAAAATATGGAAATGGTGAAAACATCCACCTCCTATTCCATGGATTCGGTATGAACATGAAGTCCTATATTCCCTTTTTGGATATAAAAAATGAAGAGGATACCTATTTGATATTTGATATTTTTTATCATGGCAACAGTAGCTGGAGAAGTGCCGATCAGCCCTTGACTAAGCATATATGGAAAGCTATCATGGAACAGCTAATGGAGGAAGAAAAATTCAAAAAATTTCACTTGGTGGGCTATAGTATGGGAGGTAAATTTTCATTGAACACCTATGAGCTTTTTCCAGAGCAGGTTGTTTCCATGCTATTAATGGCCCCTGATGGTATCAAAACAGGACTATGGTACAATCAGACCGCTTACCCCAAAGCTTTGAACAGGCTATTTAAAAGAGTGATCTTCAAGCCAGACCGGTTTTTTAGATTTATGGACTTTATGGGTAACCTGGGTCTATTAGGCAGCAGCATCAGGAAATTTGTAAGATCTCAGATGCAGACACGGACCATGCGGGCACAGCTATATTTTACCTGGGTAGTTTTCAAACCTCTAAAACCTGATCTGGGCGTCATCATAAAAGCAGCCAGGGAATACGAGACCCCCATCACGCTCGTGACCGGAGAATTTGACAAGATGGTCACTTCTAAAAACCTGTCACACTTCAGCTCTAAAATACCCCATCTCAAGAATGTGGAATTATCCTGCGGACATAATGATCTGATAGAGGAGACGGTGAGGCATTTAGGGACATCGGCACGCTAGGGAACGCTGAGGGTTAATGGGGGGGGAATCAGTAAGAAGTAAAAAGTAAGAAGTAAGAAATGAATGGCGGTATCGGTAATTCCGATGCGAGTCAGAGAATCGGTAATCATAATGCAATGTCGGAGACCTGGCACAACGGTTAAGAAGTGACGCTGAAGGCGTCAAATGTTTATAGAAAATCAATAGAAGTCCAACATCGACCCAAAATGGGTCGCACAGGGACGGAAGATTTCATTAATTCATAATGCGAGTCAGAGACCCGTATGCAGGATGCAACGTCAGAGACCTGGCACAATGGTAAATCATACCGTAGGGGCGAAAGATTTTTCGCCCCTACGGTATCATGTATTAATTAATACAAATGCCTGACCTTAATCCCGTGAAAATCGCTGGCCTCTCTATCTTCCTCTGGAGCGGGCTGAATAAGTGCTATTTTTTTTCTGTTGGAGGTTTTGATCACTGAAAACCCTGGAGTTTCTCCCATGGCAACATGGGCAGCGCCACTTCTAGGATTTGGACCACGCAAGGTGATAAACGCAAATTGGCCATCCGGAGAAAAATCCAAAATATCCGGACTACTTCCCACATCATTTAGCGTATGGATAATTTTATCATTCATGGTATTGATCACTATACCATTATCACTGCCACGATTCACCTGCCATAACCAAGGACCTTTTGGCATCATCCGTGCACCATGTGCATCCACTCCACGTGTATCTTTGCTTGATTTTATCAGCGTATGATCGGATGTATTGAATACATACCATTCTCCACTTTGAGTTGGAGGGCTGTTTGGATCACCTGGATCACCCCAGTTAGCATACATTTTACTTCCATCCTGATTAAGTGCCAGTCCGCAATTGGCCTTTACCTCATCTCTGGAAAATGCCTTGACTATTTTTGGCTCTCCGGATAAAATATCCACAACCACTAAACCACCCGCTCCGGGTCCAAGGGTAATGTAGGCAAAAGCACCATCCACAGTATAATAATGGCATACAGGTGCTGATACATTCATGCCCACTGCACCGCCCCCACCGCCTTGAACGCCTTCAAATTTTTCGATCCATTCCGGGTCCGTTAATAAATTGAGTTCACGACCTATGGCAAAGCTTTCGGTAGCAAGGTCCACTGTAATCTCGGTAAAAGTGACTGTACCTATATTAGCCACCCATATAGATTTATCATCTGGGGTAAAGCTGGCCATGTGTGCTCCTGCACCGGTAGCTATTACTTCAATTACTTTTTTATCTGATGTTCTGATGATTGCCACATTGCCTGATGCAGGAGATGCCACTGCAGCATATTCGTGCGTTGAATTAAATTCAATCATATGAGGCATAGTGACAGCACTTGAAATTTTTCCGGCTGTATACAAATCTGGGAAGTCCAGCACGTCGGTTTCTTCCAGGCGGGAATTATAAATATGTACTCTACTAAGGTCCATTCCCTGGTCGAGAGCCCAAATTTCGTAATCTTTTGTTTGTGGGATGTTTTTCCCCGGTTTCTTTAAATCGGCTATATCTCTTAACAACTCATGATCACATCCCTGCAATCCCATACCTATAAGAAATAAAAACAGAATGGTGTAATTGAATCTTTGCGGATTAATAAATTTTTGCATGATTTTGAGGTTTAGGGTAGATAGAAAATAAAATATAACATTAAAAATATTATATCAATATAAATTTAAGACAAATCCTTTATATACGATATATGTAAAGGATTAAAATAAAAAATAATCTTATCATAGATGGTGGAACAGGGTGCGAGGTCACAGACACTCGCATAACAGGATGGCGCAAATTCTTTTGACCCTGCTAAAAATCTATTCCTCCTCTCCACTTTTTTTTCTCTCCCTGCTTTTTCTTGTCATCCAGCCTTCTTCTTTGAGAGGCTTTGGTGGGACGGGTGACTTTGCGGACTTTTTTCTTTTTAAAGGCCTGCATGAGGGTTTCGTAAAACTTCTCTTTGCAGTTTTCTTTATTATTTAACTGGGAGCGTGATTCCTGGCTGCTGATGAGCAAATCACCTTCTGTGGTAAGTGAAAGCTTTTGTTTTAAGATCTCTTTTTCCTGTTCATCCAGCAGGACTGAACTCGGTATGTTAAACCTCAGCGTTACCCTGGAATTTGTTTTGTTTACGTTTTGGCCCCCGGGACCACTGCTACGAGAGGTTTCAAAATCCATTTCTGATTCTAATCCGCGGTATTGTAAGTAAGGTTTCATTGACTGTATATATGCTATTTGGTAATTAGTATGGGATATGGTAAAATCTCCTAAAATGACTAATTTAGCCTTTGTCGGGTAAATGTCGGGTGAAATACGAGCAAAATGCAGGCTAATTATAATATAAAAATTTAAAATTGCCATGGTCAATCAAAACCTATATAAAATGAAACAGCCCCAGCTCGGTCAAAAAATCCTGGAATGGAGAAAGGCCAAAGGACTCACCCAAGAAGAATTGGTAGAACTATGTCAAATAAACGTACGCACTATACAGCGGATAGAAGCAGGAGAAGTAACTCCCCGGTCATATACTCTAAAAACAATAATGGAAGCGCTAGATGTAGATGCCGCTAAGATCAAGCTGGAAACAAACCAAGCAGAAGCCATTCTGGCATCCAACCCAAAACCCGATAATTTTCTGCAACTAGCATTTTATCTAGGAATATTTTATTTGATCACTTCCTTTGCGGAAGCATTTATGGACTTTATAATTTGGGAAATATCTAATATTTCCTTCTCCGGGATTTGGTATACCATAATAAAATTAGCTATTGTATCCACCTTTGCACCTTTCATGTATGGCTTTTATTTAATCGGAAAAGATACTAAAACTCCACTGGTAAGTGTCACTTCTTTACTTCTGATAGCAGGTGTTGTATTTTCGGTGGGAAAAGACCTCTATTTATATTTTGGCAGTAGGGATTTCTTTGTAGAATGGATGATGGTAGACGCGTTCTATTTTGGTCCCGCATATATATTATTCAGCATCGGACTGATCAGATATCAGAACATATTTGGTTCTATAGCTTTAATAGCCGGGTGCTTGGGAATTATTACAGGGCTGGCATTTTTATCTATCATCTTCGCACTCCCGGGATTATTCCTGCTTACCTTGTTTGAAATACTGCTGTTAGTAATTCTTTACAGTGCATCCCAAAAATCGGGCAGCACTAAATTAACACCACCAACCTATTCCATTACAGAATAAATCTAAAAGTCCCTCCAGATATTCATGAGGTTTATGCTTCATTTATAAGATTAAATACAGATAAAATATTATGTAAGAATGATGCTATTTGGCCAACCCAATTTAGAGTTGTTATAACTATGGATTCATCCACACCCCTAGGTTTCACCCATCACTCTTTTAAAGTGTCATACCATGAATAAATATCGCTATATCATATGCGTATCTAAAGTATGGAGCCTCGAAGGGACAATGTATAATTAATGGTGTATTGGATATGTCAAATCAAGTAGAAATATCCTTAATGAATGAAGTTAAAAATCAACTTAATTTTTCCATAGCTTTTAAAATCTGCCAATTGACCTTTGTCGACCAAATATATCCAAAACCGTTCACTTAAAATGGATAAGTGATTTTAAAAAAGCGCTTTAAAATCTACAATAGCCATGTTTTTTAGATGGTATTAACTTTGGTTTGATTTTATTATAAAATCCAGATACTATTTAAATAGATGACTATGAAATCTTTGCAAATGGAATGGGTAAAATTAGGGGCAGTGGCTGGATTAGTAGGAGGATTATCTTATTTCGGCACACAAATTCCTGTGATACCCATTCAAATAGCCCGCCTATTGGCTTTTTCCTTTGGTCCATGGTTAATTATTTGGGCAGTAGGTATATATGTTTTTTTAAGTCTTTCCCAAAAATCTATTTCCGCTCAGATTGGAGCAATATTCATAGGGATAGCCGGATTTACTGTGAACATTATGTTGGTCATCCAACAATCTATCTTTTCAATCTTAGAAGGCTATGGGGAATTAATAAAAGAAGTATCAGATCCGGCAGCAAAAGATTCTTTGAGAATGTCCTGGCATGGGATTCATGCAGTCCATTATGGATTGGATGTTTCTTTTGATATTTTTTTAATGGTGGGATTGACCCTATTATCCATTGCGATGTTAAGCCACCCAAGATTCGGGAAAATATTAGCAATTCGAGGTATTCTATTAAATTTGGCAGCTCTTTTCATCAACCTATCCACCTTTCCTATTCCTCCAGGTTCAGAAGATTACACCTACATGGATCTTGGTCCCTTTATCGGATTATGGTGCTTAGTAGTCGCCATTCAGATGATGAGATCCCTTAAGTGGACAAAAAATAAAATAGAAGAAGCTAGAGTAAAGGATAAAATGGTGATGATCAATTCCCAATAAACAGATCCCAAAAGATTTTCAATGATCAATTTTCTGTGCTCAGTTTGCAACAGAATCACGCTGAATATTTTAAAAAATATTTTTCTCCAAAAACTCATTTCGGAATTTCCCCTTGGGATCATATTCTGCCATTAACGTTCTGAATTCGCCGATCTTCTCATAACGCTCCTGCAGTAGTCTGGGAGAGATGGTGAATAGTTTCCCCCAGTGCGGCCTGACTTGGAAGGGGTCCAATGCTTTTTCTATGACCGGCAGCAATTGGCGCACAGCCGGCCAGTCCTGTTTCCAGGTAAAATGTATAGAAATCGAATCCTGATGGTAGCAGGGACTCATCCACAGCTCATCAGATGCTATTGCCCGGATTTCAGAGATGTACAAATAGGGACCGATCTGTTTGCCGAGCTTTTGTATGGCCTGTATGGCTTGGACAGCTTTTGTTCTTGGAACAAAATATTCAGACTGAAGCTCTGTCCCGCTACTGGGTGTGAAACCCATTTTAAAATGGGGCAATCTTTCATACCAAGGACCTGGAACTCCCATCTGTTCACTGCAGTTCTCAGCCGAATGGCTAGCTATGGGGTGCATATTTTGCGTAGCTGCTCTACCACCGAAAAATTCCGATTCCCACTTTTCTTCTAGAGGTTCTATCGTCTTGTTTTTTAACCATACCTCATTGATAGATTCCTGTTGCCAGTCTGTAAATAGGCTCACGCTATAAGTGGCAGACATAATTTCATCAAAATTTCCCAAGAGTTGGTCCATTGGTAGATCAAGGAATACATGTTGACTAACCTCAAAAGTAGGCTCTAAGTCAAGGGTTATGCTGGTCATAATGCCCAAAGCTCCCAGATTGACTACAGCTCCATTAAATTTATCCCTATCCTTTTCCCGTGACAATGTGTGCAGGTTACCGTCTGCGGCCACAAATTCCATAGCCGAGACAGGAGTGGCCATATTGCCGTTCTTTACTCCGGATCCATGAGTAGCGGTAATGCACCCTCCGACTACGGAAATGTGCGGCAGAGAGGCAAGGTTGGGAAGGGCATAGCCGTTTTCATGCAGATAAGGGGAGAGTTCTCCATAATTGATACCGCCTTCTACAGTCACCTTCATCGCAGTTTTGTCCAGGGACAGGACCTTGTTCCTCTTTTGCATGACCAATAGGTGATCCTTGCTATCCGCTATCCGATTAAAGCAATGCCTTGTGCCCAAAGCCTTTAGCTTTTCCAGTCCTTTTACCATGTCCCGTATTTCTTCCACTGTTTCAGGATAGGTTACGTTGGCAGTGCTGTATTCCAGATTTCCTGCCCAGTTTTTTAGCTTATCTGGATTGGCCCATAAGCCAAAAGGAGAAAGGTAAGGGACTAAGGCCATAGCTGAGGATATTTTGAGAAAGGTAATACGTTCCATGGTGATCTGTTTGTGATTTCAGCAACTATCGATAATCAATATACAATTTATAATGATCAATAAGCAATGGTCTAAAAGCTAAGATAAATTTTCAATGCTCAAATAACAACTGGTCGATGATTATTACTCAATGCTCAGATACCTCCCGCGTCTATGCCCAATCCTAAATGCTCAGCCCCCAATGCCCGGCTAATTGGACGCAATGAAATTTAAGTAACCGCATGCCTTTATAAAGCCATGGGACTCATAATTATTATTTTTTGATCTTTTTATTCTCAATCCTGAATTTCTGGTTAAGATGTTGCTAAACATTCATTTAGTGGAAGTATTGAATTTGAGATATCAGTATTTTGACTGATTAATATAGCATTTGGATTAGTTTCAGTTATCTTAATGCTATGCTGATTTAGATTACCCGTATAGAACTGTAAACTCCAGAACTCATGAAAAATACCACCTCTTTGCCAACCAGGAAAATAGTATCCCAAGAAAAAAAATGGACCAGGTCATTTTTTATCAGAACACTGCTCAATGGGTTGTTCCTTGTTTTGCCCACCATCATTATTTTGGTTTTATTATCTGTTATTTTCAGATTTGTCTTTAATTTAATTGCCCCTATCAGCGCACTTTTGGATAAAAATGCTGATACCCATAACTTCATTACCAACATAGTAGCTTTGCTGCTCCTGATCTCGGTAATTTTTTTGATAGGTTTTATCTTGAGTGATTTCCGCAATAGAAGATCTTTTAAAAGATTTGAGGACAGTTATTTATTGAGAATACCATTATACTCCACGCTAAGGGGCACTATAGATAAATTTGCAGGACAAAGAAAAATGCCTTTTAGTCAGGTGGTTTTGGTGGACGCCTATAATACTGGAGTGCTCCTGACAGGATTTATCACCGAAACCGTTTCGAAGGAAATCTATACAGTATTTGTGCCCACAGCCCCTAATCCAATGAATGGGAATATATATCATGTACCGGCTTCACAATTGAAGTTTTTGGATATAGAGCCGGAAAAAGCAATGCGTTCTATAGTGGGGATGGGCACCGGTTCATCGGCCTTATTCGAAGCCGACGAAATCAATGTGGAGATTGATGATTTGAATTGATAGCAAACCTTTTATACACTGTGGTAAAAAAGATTGGCCTAAATAGAATAAGTTAAAATCATAACTTTTGCCTTTAGCGGACTAGTGGAATAGCGACCGTGAACTGTCTGGCGATTATTTAAAGATACCTATGAATTTGAGGATAATCCTATTAATTATTCCACGTTCCAAAATACTACCATGCAGGGTGATAATTTTTTTTAAAAAAGGCATAAATACATTTTACAACATCCAATGTCCAAAAATCTGAAGTCACCTTAATTTTTTAAACCTTTATTCATTACCTTTGC
>DATHVH010000341.1:0-28089 GCA_035461405.1 Anditalea sp. | reverse complement strand
CATCTCCCAGGAAAGTCAAGACTTAGCATGGATCCCTTTTGATGCTGTAGAGGAAATGGTAGCGGGAGAGGACTCTATCATGCGAATGTTGGAAAAGACAAGCAAATCAGGCATCCTTTTGTAATCAAAGCCTACTTATTCTCTCTAATGGTAAGTTTTGATCAAAGCTCTACCATTATATTTATCCTATTTTAGCTTAACCATTCCTATGAAAAAATATACAGTAGAAGAGGTCAAATCGCAGTTTAAATTTAATATTCCAATACAGGTTAGATTTTCGGATATAGATGGGTATCTCCATGTGAACAACGGGATTTATTTCAATTATCTGGAACATGCCAGAGCGGTATACCTATATAAAATTTGCGATTGGGACATTATGACTACTGGCTCTGTGGTAGCAAATGTTAACATTGACTTTCTTCGGCCAATTCATATGGAAGACCAACCGCAGGCTTATGCTCGCTGTGTACATATGGGGAAATCTTCCTTTATATTGGAACAGGTGCTTATGGGTAAAACCGATCAGGGAGAAGAAACTATTTTCGCGGCAGGAAGTACTACTATGGTAACTGTTGATATGAAAACGAAGCGGCCAACAGCCATTCCGGAAGAGTACCGGGTAAAGATGCAGGAATTTGACGGGGTAGATCAGTAGATTTTCTATATTTGTCAAAAAATTACAGATAATCGTGAAAAAATTTTGGAGTATTACCCTTCTCTTTGCCATTTTAATTTCTTGCTCACCATCTGATGAAGAGCTTTTCCAAGCCGGAGTCGAGCGGATAGAATCAGGTCACTATCAAGATGCTATTGACTATTTTGATAGAGCCATTGAAAATAATCCAGAAAATACCGCTGCCCACAATGCCAAAGGTGTGGCATATTTTAACCTTGAACAGTATGATGAGGCTATTAATTCTTTTAACTCCTCCATACAAGTAGATTCTACATCCTACAAACCATTTTTTAACAGAGGAAATGCTTATTTAGAAAAAGGTGAGTATACGAAAGCTATAATTGATTATAACTACGCCAATAGCCTTGATCCCCAACAAGTTGACATATATTATAATAGGGGTGTAGCTCTGCTATCAATGGAAGAATATGAAGATGCCATTTTAGATTTTGAAATGACCTTACAAGCTAATCCAAATCATGCGCAGGCATACTTTAATAAAGGTAAAGCAGAACTCGGAAATAATTTGCCAATAGCTGCACTGGAATCATTAAATCACGCAGTGGAACTAGATGGCACGAATGGAGCTGCATTTTATCTTTTGGGTGTAACTGAATTAAGTGCTCTCGGAAAAAAAGAGGAAGGTTGTGCTAATTTAAAAACTTCCCTTTCACTTGGGTATACAGATGCCAAGACTTGGCTGGATGACTTTTGTGAAGAATAGATGGCTGAGATAGGTAAAGATATAGCTAAGGCCAAAGCCATTTTAGAAGAAGGTGGGCTGGTAGGCATACCAACGGAGACTGTTTATGGATTGGCGGGAAATGCTCTAAATCCTGATGCGGTAGCTAAAATTTTCGAAGTTAAAAATCGGCCGGATTTTGATCCCCTGATTATTCATACCAGTAGCATTGGTCAGATCAGTAAATATACCCAGGAAATTACACCTGAACTTGAGTCTTTGGCTAAAGTTTTTTGGCCGGGACCTTTGACATTATTATTACCAAGAAAGTCTATTATACCGGATCTTGTCACTAGCGGTTTAGACCATGTAGCAGTAAGGGTTCCTCTTCACCCACTGACTCAAGCACTTTTAGCAAACTTGGATTTCCCCTTGGCTGCTCCCAGTGCCAATCCATTTGGATACATCAGTCCCACCACAGCTGCACATGTAGATGATCAATTGGGAAATTTAATACCTTATATCCTAGATGGAGGCAGTAGTGATGTAGGTCTGGAAAGTACCATAGTAGGCGTAGAGGAAGGTCAAATCACCGTCTATAGGCTAGGAGGTATAGACGTGGCCGAAATTGAAAAAGTAGTGGGAGCTGTCAAAATTTTATCCCATTCCAGCAGTAATCCTAAATCTCCCGGAATGCTGAAAAGTCACTATGCTCCAAGAAAAAGGGTTATCTTGGGAAATATTAGCCAATTGCTAAGAGAGTATAAAAATGAAAAAGTTGGTACTTTATCTTTTACTTCCCCCTATCCTGAAGCCACCGAAAGCGTAATATTGAGTGCTGAAGGCAGCTTTACCGAGGCAGCAAAAAATTTATTTACGGGCTTAAGATTTTTGGATCAAGCTGATGTTTCTCTTATTTTAGCAGAACTTTTACCAGAGGAAAATTTGGGAAGAGCTATCAACGACCGCTTAAAAAGAGCATCAGTCAAATAACTTTCCATTATAATACTACAATTTTACATTTAAAACCATCAATATGAGCACTAACATCACCACGGTAGACCAAGTTAATTTTAAAGGCAGAAAAGCCTTAATAAGAGTCGATTTTAATGTTCCTTTGGACGATGAGTTCAAGGTAACTGATGATACCAGAATACAGGCAGCATTGCCTACTATCAAGAAAATACTTTCAGATGGCGGTTCGGTTATTTTAATGTCTCACCTAGGTAGACCAAAAGGAGGCAAAGAGGATAAATATTCATTAAAGCATATAGTGTCAGCTTTAGAATCAGCTATCGGTACGGAAGTAATATTCGTTGATGATTGCATAGGGGAAGAAGCCACAGACAAAGCTAAATCTTTAGGAGATGGTAAAGTTTTGCTTTTGGAAAATTTACGTTTTTATAAAGAAGAAACTGCGGGAGACGAAGCATTTGCAGAGAAACTCTCTAAACTTGGTGATATATATGTAAATGATGCATTTGGTACAGCACACCGTGCTCATGCCAGTACTGCTATCATAGCCCAGTATTTCGATGAGAAAGTAAGTGGATACCTGATGCAGGCTGAGCTGGAAAATGCAGATAAAGTTATGGAGAAGGCAGATAAACCTTATACTGCCATCATGGGAGGAGCTAAAATTTCTGATAAAATTCTTATCATAGAAAAGCTGCTCGACAAAGTGGATAATCTTATTATTGGTGGGGGTATGTCCTACACCTTTGCAAAGGCACAGGGTGGAAAAATCGGGAATTCCCTGGTGGAAAATGACAACCTTGATCTTGCCCTAAAACTTATCGAAAAAGCTAAAAAGAATGGGGTAAACTTGCTATTACCTTCAGATTCAGTGATAGCTGATAAATTTGATAATGATGCCAGTATTAAAACTGCTCCTAATAATGATATTCCTGATGGATGGATGGGGCTGGATATAGCCGAAGATTCCCGAAAAGAGTTTTCAAATGTGATCAGATCGTCCAAAACAATTCTATGGAACGGTCCAATGGGAGTTTTTGAAATGAGTAATTTTGAAGGTGGTACCAAGGCCATAGCAGAAGCGGTGGTGGAAGCTACTAAAAACGGCGCCTTTTCTTTGATCGGTGGGGGTGACTCTGCTGCAGCTGTCAACAAATTTGGATATGGAGATGATGTTTCCTTTGTTTCAACAGGCGGAGGTGCCCTTCTAGAGCACATGGAAGGAAAGATACTTCCTGGAGTGAAAGCATTGTCCGAATAATTTATAAATTTTATATTTCTGAATATACAAGAGGGGATGGCTATTTTGGCTGTTCCCTTTTTAAGTTTTGCCTTAAGGATTGCCTTTGGATAATATTATCTAAGCTTTCATATAGATAGATACACCTTAACCAATTGGTATCCTACATTACATTATAGGTACTCTAGACATAAAAAACTTCAGAGAAAGCTGATGGTAGTTCATAGGAGTTTTAATTCTATCTTTTTACGGTTGACCGCACGGTTCATTGCTGTATATTCCGTACCTGAGACACAGTTTTAAGCTATATTAATAACCTTTTGCCAACATTCTTTTTGCTGTAAATATTAGTAAAGAAGCGATATTTTTTTAGTGGCTTAATTTCTTGCCATGAAGCAATAACAATAATTCTTTTGATCAGGTTTTATTAGTCATACCAACTTAACCACAAACCAATATGAAGATCAAAGCAATTATTCTCAACTGCACACTCAAGCCTTCTCCTGAAGAGTCAAACACAGAAGCGCTTATCAACAAAGCTGTGAGGCTTTTTAACGAACAAATGGTGGAATGCCAGGTAATCCGTGCCATAGACCACAATATAGCTTTTGGCACCACTTCCGATGAGGGTGGTGATGATGAGTGGCCTGCAATTCTGGCCGAGATCAAAAAATCTCATATACTCATACTTGCCTCTCCTATATGGCTGGGGGACAAATCATCCATCTGTAAAATGGTGATAGAAAGAATAGATGGAAGTACTGATGAAGAAGATCCAGAAACAGGACAGTATCCTTTATATAATAAAGTAGGGGCTGCTTTGGTAACTGGCAATGAAGATGGCGGTAAAAAAGTATGTTCAGAAATTCTTTTCAGTTTGAATCATTCAGGTTGTACCTTGCCTCCAGCTCCAATGGCATACTGGGTAGGGGATGCTGGGCCTGGTCCCAGTTATCTTGAAGCTGGTGGTGATAAACATCTCTTTACAAATAAAAATTTACGTTATATGGTTCACAACACAGCCTACATGGCAAAGTTGTTGAACGATAACCCAATACCTACCAACCTGCATGAATTAACAGAAGCAGCAGAACAGGAAAGTGATTAGAATCTACATCGTTTATGTTCATACCATTTATATACATAGGGATTTTGGTCCTTATACACTTTTTTGCTTATTTACTGGAATCTCTCCCCTTATCAAAAGGGAAATGGCTTTCTTTTGGGGGAGGGATTTCTGTTTCTTTTGTATTTATACACCTTTTGCCGGACCTGCATGAAAAACAAAATAGATTGGCAGAAGTAAATATTATACCAACTCCATTTGAAGATAAATTTATTTATATACTTATTTTGGCCGGTGTACTATCATTTTATGCCCTGGAAAAAGGCATTCTTTGGTATAAAGAAAAACAGGAATCCGAATCTAAAGCCATATCTGATGGAATCTATTATTGGCATTTAAGTGTTTTTTCACTTTATAATATTCTTTTTGGATATTTATTTTTCCAGGAAGAATATATGCACAGTTTATTGAACCCTCTTATCTTTTTGGCCATTGCTTTCCATTTTATTACCAATGATTATGCACTTCAGCATCATCATGAAAAGGATTATCTTTATTCGGGTAGATGGGTTATGGCAGGATCAGTATTTATGGGAGGCGTAATAGGGTATTTTTCCAAGATGCCTGAGGAAATTCTGGCGTCTATCTTTGCCTTTTTGGGAGGAGGGATCATTATTAATATTTTGAAAGAAGAGATGCATGAAGAAAAGGAAAACCACCTCGGGTCATTCTTAATTGGTGCTTTACTTTTTAGTGTGGTTCTTATGCTTTAAGTGTGCTTTCTATTAATTTCATCAATTTCTCATAATGGGATCCTTTCCAATATATGCGATTACATTCCTCACATTGGAAAAATTCATTAAAATGGGCTTTAGTCATTGGAAGTAATTGATCTTCAATAGTAAGCTTTGAAATTTTATTGATTAGACCATTGCAAAGCCTACACCTGAAAAAGGGTTTAATTTTATCTTTTAACTTAAGATTATCAATTACTTCCTGTAGCTGTTTACTGGGCTCTTGTGAACGAAGCCAATATCCATGAAGAATTCTTTTATTCTTTAGTAAGCCAACATTTCGAGTAAGCACTACTCTATTTTCTTGCTCAGCTATTTCACAGATTCTATTTTCTATATAATTTGTGTCATAAAGACAATCAAAGCCTAGAATTCTAAGATTTTTGGCCAACTTGCCTAGGTGGCTATCCACTATAAATTCTATTTTAGAATCATTTTTTATATATTCTCGATTTGGATATACCTCTATTTGATCCCCAGCTTGAATTTTACTATTAGAATTATTTGGAGCGTTATTTATTAAAATTAACCCTATTTCAGTATGAGGTATACCTTGAGCTTCTATAGCATCCATGATAGAAGGATTTCCGAAAAAGGAATACTTTCTTTTCATTCCGTACACTGAATGAGGCAAAAAATCATTTAATGTCCCAAAGAAAATAAAGTAGCATGATTTAGGCATGGTTAATAGCCCTGGTTAGATATAAAGTAAATAGAATTGTATGCAAAAATGTTTCTAAAAAGTTTGATGCTTCATGTAAATATTTGACCTATTAAATTTTTATAATGCTATAGTATGGTCCGGACAAATGGGGCTGCTTATAATCAACTTATTTGCGATATTTCATTTCCACCTGCACTACACCATCATTTACCATATCCAGTTTGCGGGCTGCTTTTTTGGAAAGATCAATGATCCTACCAGGTATAAATGGTCCTCTATCATTTATCCTTACCTTAACATTTTTTCCATTTTGAAGATTAGTGACTTTTACCTTAGTGCCAAATGGTAAGGTTCTATGCGCAGCAGTCATTTTTCGGTGCCTGTAGGTTTCACCGGATGAGGTTTTTCTACCTTTATACTTATCTGCATAATAGCTGGCTTTTCCTTGCTCCACTATGGGCCTGCTGCAGGATAAGATAAAGAAACAAAGTAGGATTGTTGTTAATCTATACATTATTGAGGTACTACGATATATTTGTTGACTTGATCTGATAAATTCATGGAAGGTACCTTGTATTTTATAGTCACGGGATAGGTACCGATCATTAGTTTGGTGCCATTCACATATCCGTCCCAGATGCACATAGCATTGGCTTCAGACATGTTTTCCGATTGGCAGTGAAAGATGAGTTCTCCCAACTTATTAAATATAAATACCTCCACTTCAGAAATGGCAGGATTGGCATATACTCGAAAATCCCTATCAAGATCTCCGGGTATCATGGCAGTTGGCATGGAAATTAATTCCGAACATATATCTTCTACCTCAAATTGCGTATCTACTGTACATCCATTATGGTCTATTACCTCAAGTTCATAAGTGCCAGGCTGTCTAGGAATGTATATAGAATCGGTGCTCACCACATTCCCATCTTTAAGCCATGTGTAATTGGCAAAGTCACCGGGATTAAGCGCGTTGTATTTATTTTCTTCTATACAAATGTATTGCATGGCACTCATATTCAGTCTGATTTCAAGAACTCGGTCCACTTTAAAAGTAGTCCTTCCCATCTCACAATAGATGTCATTTCTTACTACCACTTCATATGTTCCCTCATCCGCCACATCGATGTGTTCCATATTCTGGAGATTTTCCAAGTGAATGTAATTTTCATCTTCATCTATAAAATACCATTCAATAAATTCAATTACCTCAAAGTCAGTAACCACGCTTAATGTAGTGAAAGGATCATTGAGTCCACAGAAAGGTGTACCTTCTATGTCAACATCTACTTCTCTCTGTACCGGGGTCACTTCAAAAGGAATTGGCTCAGAAGGGCATTGGGAACTTGCCCTAGGTTGTACATCCAGATAAAATGTTCCTGTAGACGGAGGAAAGAAATCTAAATCCCTACCCAAAATAGTAACCATATCATCAGCTAACCATCTAATAAAAACAGAAGATGGATCTCTGCCCAATAATTCTGCAGTATAAATTTGATTACCTAAACAGTCTATCTGACGTTGAGAATATTCGAATTCGACCTGATCATTAATAGTTATTTCAAAAGACTTTAAATTGGGACATAGAGAAGATGATGTATCATCTGAGATAGCGAGTATTTCATACTTACCGGAGGAATTAATTCTATAAGAACCGTCATTTTCTCTACTTATTAATTGTCCGTCGGGTCCTGTCAGTTCATACAAAAGTGTTTGGCTACTTTGTGGGACGAGATCATAATATTCACAGGCAGTAATTGTAGAAGGCACAGAAAAATTAACTTGACCTGAGCCTAATACTGTAAATGATTGTGCACTTACACTGCCACAATTATTGACATCACTTACTTCTACAAGATATTCATCTGCTGGTACTTCTCTAGAAACAGAAGAATTATCAAAAGAGCCATCATATATTTCCCCTTTTTTACTATAAATTTTGTAATTTAATCCAGGGGAATAATCTTCTACGGTAATGGTAATAGTCCCAGGAATTATCCCTGTACCGGAGCAAGATTGTTCCATGGCCCTTACAGTAAATGGTATGGCATCGTCTGGATTATTATTCTCTATGCTAACAGTGGAAGTTATAGTACATCCTAGGGATTCTGCTGATACAATGTAAATACCAGGCTCAAGAGCAGTGATATCCAATATAGTTTCTGCTGATACATTTTCATATGAAATATTACTAGGGCCAAAAATATTTACTGATTGTATACCTGTATTTGCTTGGAACCTGAATTGACCTGTAGGATTATCACAGCTTTCTGAATTGATTACATCAAAAATTTCAAAAGAAGCATTTTCAGTAACTGTAAGATTACGTTGTTTTTCTACAGAACATCCAGGCCTTTCTTCATCTACCACATTAAGAAATATAGTATAATCACCTATACCCTCCAATTCATCAGTTTCCAGCTCTAATACAAAATAGTTACCTAATTCTGTACGCGAAGTCTGACCAGTTTTTTGGTAAGACCACATACCATTTACAGGGACATCTGGAGTAAAAGTTACTTTTTGCCCAAGGCAAGCGCTTGTAGCGGTCTGTGCTAATTCCACTTCCAAAGAAGGGCCTACAAAGGTAGATCCGGAAATTTTGCATGCATTGGATGAGACATTTGCGATATATCTGCCTGGGGTATTGGTAAATATCGTATTACCAGACCCTACGGCATTGCCGGCAACATCAGTCCATTCGATGGAAAAGTTATTAAGGTTTGGGTCATTAGGATCTAAGGCAGTCAGGGCTACATCTTCATTGCCGCATTGAACAACATCAGGAGGTAATATAAAAGTAGGCCCCTTCTCTACTATTACATTAATGCTTTCACTATAAAAATTAGAATCTCCACCCCGGGATATTCTTAGCGATACTGTAAATGTACCTTCTGAAGTAAAAGGAATGGATACTACATCTCCTCTTTGGCTGGATACCTCAAAATCGGTAGCATCTTTCATACTCCAATATATCCTGTCTCCCGGTTCTGAATCTGTAGCATATTCCACAAAAATAAATGCACCGTTGAGACAGACTGCGCGAGATCCACTTATTTTGGAATCATCACGCAATGATTTTTCGTAATCTATATTTGTATTTTTTTCGCCTGCTACGATACTACCGTAAAAGGTAATCATTAATATAAATACACTGAAAAACAATAACTTATTGGGCAGTTTCATCTTGTCCCTATAGATAAATGTATAAAAGTAAGACTTAAGAATGGTGTATGATCAAAAGCCTACGCAATATGCATTCCAAATTTTAGGGAAGTTTTATGCCATCTATTATCGGATAAAAATAAATTCATCCTCAGAACTCATTTTTTCAGAATATTCGTATCCTTCTTCATTGAAGATTTTGAGCTTGTCAGCCTGATCAATTTTATTTTCAATAATAAAATTGGTCATTAGTCCACGAGCTTTTTTCGCAAAAATTCCTATAATTTTATATTTTCCATCCTTGTATTCTTTAAAATGGGGTGTGATAATCCTAGCATTTAAAGTTTTTTGATCTATTGCTTTAAAGTATTCTTGTGAAGCAAGGTTAACTATAGTATCCATCCCAGTTTCATTGAGAGCTTTTGCTATTTTTGAACCCCAAAACTCATATAAATTTTTCCCCTTCTTGTTTTTAAGCTTGATCCCCATTTCTAATCTATAAGGTTGGATAAGGTCCAAAGGGCGGAGAAGACCATAAAGTCCCGAAAGAATCCGAACATGTTCCTGAGCAAAATCAAATTCCTTTTTAGAATAATTATCTACATTGAGTTGCTGGTATACATCCCCTTTAAAAGCCAATAATGCTTGTTTGGAATTGTCTATCGTGAATTCTTTTTGAAAGGATTTAAATCTTTCCTCATTCAATTCCGCGAGATTATCACTTACCCCCATGAGTTCTTTTATAGAAGAGGCGGATTTTTTTTTCATGATACCCACCAATTCTTTTATATCCTTTTGAAATACAGGAGCAGTTGCGGTAGTAAATTCGGGTGAACTTAAATCTAATGTTTTTGCAGGTGAAATAATCGTAATCATAAAGTCTTTAATTTCTAATATATAGTCTTAAGCTGGTATGAAGTAAAAAACTCATCCAGCATTAAATCATTTGATAGGCCTGATTGTTTTTTTAGGAAGTGTAAATTTTATTCCAGTATCAGTAAGGCACGTTTCACTTCCTTGTCTAGATTCTGTCGATCACTTCTATACCTTATAATCACTGGATAGGTGCCTATAGGGACAGCTACGCCTCTTACAGTGCCATCCCAAGGGAGTATTGGAGTATTGGGAGCCACTTCATTGGTCTGGTCTACGTGAATTAGTTCTCCCCAGCGGTTATAAATTAACACTTGAACGTAGCTGACAAAATCGTTGACATATATAACGAAATTCTGGGTGCCACTTCCGAGCTTCATAGCTGACGGAAAACGAACAGCAGGTTCACAATCTTCAATGATCAAAAACTCTGCAAGTGCCTCACATCCAAATCGGTCAAATACTCTCAACTGATAGTCACCGGGTTGGGTAGGGGAGAATATACTATCAGTGCTGACGATATCCCCATCAAAAATCCATTCATAACTTTCATACTCTCCTGGATCTATTGGAACAGTAAATCCTTCTATAGCACAAATGGTATAGCTTTCTTCCAATACGATAGGTTCCAGTACTGATTCGAACAGTTCAAATTCATCTTCTCCCACCAGTGGACAATCCAAAGAGTTGAAAATCCGTACAGTATAAATACCTTCCTCGACAGCAGTGATTTCTGTAAGATTTTCATATGGTAGTTCCATTCCATCCAAATACCATTTTATGGTCAAGCCTTCCTGAAAGTTTGCATTAGCAGTAATGACGGCCCCCTCAAAGGCACATGAACTCGGAGAACTCAATTCTACTGGAACGGGTGTAGGAAGCGACGGTACAGTGAATTCTATTGGAGTAGCTACACAGTTGGCAGCTCCTCTTAAAACTACCTCTAGTGAATACTCTCCTTCAGCTCTTGGATTGAAATTCTGATTTCTTCCTACTATCTCCCCTGCTTCATTTCTCCATCGGATAATCACTTCTTCAAAAGTCCTATCTCCTAAATCAGCTACATAGGCAAAAGGACCTTCGCAGAAATTGGTTGGTTCCTGTAGTTCAAAGTCTACATTATCTTCTACTATAACTATTATCTGTCTTTCTCGAGGACATAGATTAGAATCAGTTCCAGTAGCTTCACCTATCACGGTATAAGTTCCACCATCCAATAGGTAGCTTCCATCTGCTTCCGGAGTTATCGTATTCCCATTTTCATTCAAAACTGTGTATTCCAGATTTTGATTGTCATTTGGAATTAATTGGTAGGGACCACATGAAGTCGCCGAGGAAGGTATGTCGAAATCTACTTGGTCAAATTCGATTAGATATAAGTCTGAATCTGGGATGGAGCAGCCATCAGGGGTAAAAATTTCTACGGCATATGTTCCTTCAGTAAGATCTATAATTTCTATTAATTCCTCATTAGTAAAATCCCCTGTAAACGCCTGACCATCTCCCTGCCTTATGATTTCATAGGATCCAGATATAGGTCCATTAGGGAATGATATTTCAAGATAACCTCCTTCCATTTCACAATCAGGAAATGGTGTAACCACGTATTCATATGCCTCAGGTACATTTACATTTGGAATAGTCACCGTTCTAGTGATACTACAGTCACCATTAGTGGCTATCAGCGTATAATTACCTGGGGCAAGATCTGTGATCTGTATGGTCTGGCCAGCAGCGAACACATACGTTTCACCTGTTTCCTCTATCAATAAATCCTCGATATCTTCAAATGCCTCTATCTCTAGTAAACCGTCATTGGTCTCACAATCGACATTGTCATTTAAACTTCTAGCTTCAAAAGCTGGTAAGGGATTTACAATAAGGTCAAATGATTTTTCGATCAAACAATCTTCAATGATTGGATCTTCTACTACCAGAATTATACTATATGTTCCGGCCCCAGCCAATTCATCTGTATTGAGTTCTAATTCGTAAAATTCTCCTATCAGCACTCGATTTTCCTCATCACCTTCTAAAACATAATACCAATTGCCAAGGATAGGGGTGTCAGGAACAAATGTTACGATTTCACCTATACAAACTTCTTCGGCACCCTGCTCAACCTCAAATTCATAGGCAGGGCCGACAAATACTGATCCTGATACCGGGCATGATGCAAAAGTATCTTCGTCTGCATCCTCAGGAAGTGCAAAGGAAACAGTTACCGTATATATGCTTTCTTCTGATACTTCAATTGTATTTTGGTCACCTAAGAGATCTCCAGCGGCATTTACCCATTCAAAGGCATATTCATCTAATCTGGGATCTTCAGGATCTACTGCAGTGAGGGTAATGGGCTGTCCTGCACATAGAACAGCGTCATCGGGCAATATTAAAGCTGGAGGTGCCACTACTAATACCAAAATATCTTCACCTTCCCTTTCACTGTCATAATAATCAACCTCCCCACATCTGTCTACATTTAGCCTTACCGTATATATCCCTTCAAATTGGAAAATATATTCTATATCCTGGGCATTCTCACCGCCTGATTCACTATAGACGGCTTCTCCTGATGGATTAAATATTGTCCATCTGTAAAAGTCAATGTCGGGCTCTCCACCTGCGCCAAATAGACCAACTGCCCTGCCTTCTTCATCTAAGCAAAGTCTCTCTGGACCTTCAGGTAAAGGTTCAGGGATGTTGCTTCCATCTTGGTTAACAAATGCGGGAAGTCCCAATCTTGATGGGCCGGGCATGGCATCATGGGCCTGTGTGTTATAAAAGCTGTCCTCACAGTCCTGACCTACCTGGATCTGACCAACTACATTCTGTCCCGGCCTAGCTACATAAATTTGTCCGTCAGGTCCGATCTGAAGTGCCCCAAACTGCCCATCAGAAGTTACCTCATTTCTAGTACCTATAATACAGTTTTCTCTATCTGTCCTACTGCTGTTTTCATCAAAGCATTCGTAACAGTCCTCTACAGGCTCTATCTGAAATTCTTCTACTCGTGAATTAGCATCTGTGTAGGATACTAATACACGGGATCCATCATTAGAAAATTCCAATCCATAAATGTTTCCATCTGAGCCCAGATCCAGAATAGCATATTCCGATAATTCTCCGGTAGAAGGATCGAAGTCAAAGATTTCTAATTTATTGGTTCCGCCATCATTGATGGTGACCGCTAGTTTAGTGCCATCCGGACTAAATTTCATAGCACCAACTTCTCCTGATCCAAAGCTGTGATTACTTCCTACGGAGCTAAAGACAGGCGGACCCACACCCTGTGACGTGATAGGGTAAAACCGGAAGGTATTGTTGCCCAGTTCATGAAAGGCTACCCAGGTGGTATCCCCTGCGCCTACCGCTGCCACTTTTTCGGTAGCCGGGCTAAACATAAAATTATCTGATGTGGTCACATTGCCAAAACCTTCTCCACCATCACTGCCTTTAATATCTACTACAGTAAACTTTGCCTGATTATTTCCTATAGTAAATAAATAAAATAAAGTCTCATCCTGAGGTATAGGTATTGCCAATACACTTTGGGATGCATTTTGGTCACCGCCTATTTCAGTAGCTAATTCCACATGGTTTGCATCCCAAACAGTTTCTCCATCAGAATAGAATGCTACTTGTCCAGACTGGTCGGATATCGTAGTTACCCCTGCAGGAATGTTTTGGGGATGGGCTTCCTCTATTGGTCTGGGAACAGGTAAATCCTCTCCATCCGGACCCACTCCCGGGTTAAAGTCTAGTCCTGCACCATCTCCAAAGTACCATATATTATTTCTGGGGTCATCTATGTCCCATACTTTTACCCTGATACTGGCATAAGCTGTACAGCCTGGGTTTGCTGGATCACGTACTAAAACCCAGTAAAGTCCCGGTTTATCAAGGACACATGCCCTTTCTTTTGGACCCCAGTCACGGATATCAGACCAAAAATATTCTAAATTGTCAGGCTGCTGACCTCCGCCCCCAGGGCCACCCGGCCCTCCCGGTCCACCGCCGCCCTGGTCATCACCCATGCTTGCTTCCAGCAAAGCAGAAATATCCAGACAGGTGCCTTCACAGACTGTAGTATCAGACGGGTTGAAATTAGCTTGGATAGAATTTTCAGTTAGCTGGATGGTGTGGCTAACTTCCCTGGTGGACCCATCAGCAAATGTTACCACTAGGGTGGCCGTAATCGACTCCTCACTGGTAGCCTCTCCCGGTAATAAGAAATGTTCCTGGTTATAATCAGCCTCTATTTCTTCACCATCTTCATCTACCAGTACGGGTTCAAAGGACCATTCAAAACTTACTGGCCTGTAATTTTGCGGATTGATAACACTTGTAAGCTGGATGGGATTATTTTGGCAAGGTGACTCTGGATCCCAAGTAAAGTCTACTTCTGGGTTTAAATTTTGGTTTGGTGCGAACTGAGGAAATATTCTTCCACAAAAATCGGTACCATCGAAGGGGTCTTCATCCACTTCGATTTCTTCAAGATCCTCTATATCCGGATTATCTATGCTACCGACTAATTGTGGACCACCTTCTATTTCTTCATAAATATAATATAGCTTGCCATCTGGTCCTGTACGGATATCATAAATACGATATATGTCAGACTCCAATGGTATCAACTCTGGCTCCGCACTTAAGTCTCCCGTGGGAATACGGAATAATTGATTATCTCTGGAAAAATATAAAAACTCATCCTCGGGTGAAAATGCGACACCTTCCACCCCATTTCCGCCACCTGTATTATCGATAATAGTAGTGTCTCCAAATTCCCCTGTGGCGGTATCAAAAGCAACTATTGCTATATCTTGGGATGGGTCTTGGGGGATAAGTATTAGCTGCTCTGTATCCTGATTAAAGATGATAGCTTTTGGTAAAAATGGAAAAGCAGTATTGGATGCTTCAGTAAAGTCTCCTTCAGCTGCACCGATTTCCCGGGCTATCAAAATACCATTAGCATAGCTGGTCAGGTAGGAAGGAGAGTCAGATGTTTTAATTACTGTCAGGGCTCCTTGGGCCTGGCCTATTGGAATATCCAAAGAAGTCACTGCTCCCCGTGGTGGTTGGCCTGCTGGAGCTCCTCCGGGATTGTTCATATCCACCACGGAATATAAAAGCTCGCCGCCCGGGGATATGTAAAAAGTATAATAAATTTTATTTCCTTCGGGATCGAAATCCAATACACTTATGGCTACTGTTTGCCTTCCGTCTTGAAGCCCTCCTATACCATTGGGTGCACCCTGAATTACCTCATTGATGCTGTTATAAACTAATTCTCCATCTGTATAGAATTGAGTTAACCCGGTGATGGGATCTATGGCCACCGCTGAATTGTTTGAGCCGAATGTAATGCCAGCCGATATGGTTTTTACTTTGGCTATGCCATCTTTTCCAAATGATATATAGCTATTGGGGCTATTATTATCACAGTATCCAAAATACCATTCATTATTATTGAAGGCCTGTGCGTTAGCATTGGACAATGGAATAAATATCCCCAAAAATAATAGGTATAGAAAAATATATTTTAAATTGGCTAAATAATTGCTGATCTCCATATTTTTTAAAGCACTTATAACAACACCCTGATAAGTTGGGGCGTTTAATACAAGTCAGTATATTACTCAAATAAACGAACAAATATTTGTTTAGGTCTTATCTCTATATTGTTTTTTTTGCAATTCTATTTTTCTGCCAGGCTTTTAAGAGTTACGGCCAGGATCCTCAATATAGTCAGTATTATGCTGCGCCACTATATCTTAATCCTGCTATGGCCGGAACCGAGTTCACCAGTAGGCTTGGATTAAACTACCGAAGCCAATGGCCGGGACTGGATGCTAATTTCAGTACTTTCTCCGCATATTTCGATACTTTTAATGAAGACCTCAACAGTGGGTTTGGGTTTCATTTGATGAATGATGTGGAGGGTGCCGCGGGATTAAGAAGTACTTCTTTATCAGGTGCTTATTCTTATGAACTCCGGATATCAGAAAATGCCTATTTCAGGCCAGGTTTTCAGGCCAGCTACATTAGGCGAGATATAGGCTTTTATGAAAATTTGGTGTTTGCGAATAACATAGATCCCACTGATCCATTTGGACCGGTAGTGGGAGAGACCCTGGATGGTTTTGGAGAACCAGTTAATATGCTGTCACTTTCCTTAGGAGGTTTGTTTTTCACTGAAAATTTTTGGATTGGAGCTACTGCCAACCACATTAATCAGCCAAACCAATCTTTTTTGGATGGAGTAAGTAAACTTCCGATAAAAATGTCTGTTCATGGTGGCTATAGAATAGCTTTGGCCCCCGGCCCTATGCGCCAAGATTTAACACATACTTTTAAAGAAAGGTATATAACTCCAACTTTTAACTACAAAAGACAAGGTCCGTTTGAACAATTAGACGTGGGTGCGTATTTATATGCAGAACCACTAATAATCGGAGCATGGTATAGAGGAGTTCCTTACAAGCCTGTGGAGAATCAAAGCAACCGGGATGCAGTTGTGCTGCTGGTAGGCTTTAACCTTCCTACAGGGTTTAATATAGGTTATAGCTTTGACTATACGGTATCCCAATTGGGAATACAGTCTGGCGGAGCACATGAGATTAGCTTATCATACGTATTTCCGGACCCAAATCCGGGCAGACCTAGAAAAAGAGATACCATACTGCCATGCCCTAAGTTTTAATACAGTGCATTATGGATCCAGAATTACTCAAATACCTTTTGATGGGTATTATTACCTTAAATATTTTTATAGAAAAATGGTTGGACTGGCTTAATATCCGGCAGGTCCCTGATCATTTGCCAGCTACGCTTGAGCAATATCTGGATCATGGAAAATTAAAACAAACCAGGTCCTATCAAATAGCAAATTACAAATTTGGGTTAGTGGCCAGTTCCTTCACTTATCTGCTCACCATATTGTTTATTTGGTCCGGATTTTTCGGCCTTCTAGACATTTGGCTACAGCAATTTTTTGATTATCCTATTTTCCTTTCACTGGTATATATCGGAATACTTTTTATGGGATCTGATCTTTTATCTCTTCCTTTTGATTATTACCACACCTTCAAAATAGAAGAAGAGTATGGCTTTAATAAAACGTCTACAAAAACATTTTTTTTAGACAAATTAAAGGGTTATGCTATTTCGATTATTATGGGTGGTGCATTGCTATATGCTCTTTTATGGTTAATTCATCAGGTGGGCCAAGACTTTTGGTGGATGTTTTGGATAGTGGCTATCATATTTATGCTGGCGGTCAATCTGTTTTATACCGCCTGGATACTACCGTTATTTAATAAATTGAGTCCGCTGGAAGATGGGGAGCTTAAAAGGGAAATCCTCTGCTATGCAAAATCAGTAGATTTTTCCCTGGACAATATTTTTGTAATAGATGGGAGCAAAAGATCGTCCAAGGCTAATGCCTTTTTTTCAGGATTCGGAAAGAGAAAGAAAGTTGTCTTATATGACACACTTATAGAACAGCACACACCAGATGAGTTGGTAGCAGTATTGGCGCATGAGATAGGGCATTATAAGAAAAAACATATTTATTATAATATGGTGACCGGAATTCTACAGGTAGGGGTGATGCTATTTATACTATCACAGGTCATCTACAATGAAAGCATGAGTTTGGCTCTAGGAGGCAATCAGCTCGCTATCCATCTAAATTTAATTGGCTTTACCATGTTATTTTCGCCTCTCTCCATGTTGTTGGGGATAGGTATGAACATGATGAGCAGAAAGCATGAATTTGAAGCAGACGAATTTGCCAAAACCACCTATGCAGGAGAGCCACTGGCAGAGGCCTTGAAGACGCTTTCAGTAAAAACTCTCAGCAATATCCATCCTCATCCCTGGTATGTATTTGTACACTATTCTCATCCACCGCTGATAGAAAGGCTGGAGAGATTGGAGGAGTAGTGTTTAGTATCAAGAAGCAAGTATCAAGATATTAGTATCAAGACCCTAGTTCAAGAACTAAAGGTTTACTTCTTTTTTATAATAAGTTCGAATGTCGAACACTGATTAACGAATGATGAAGTATATCGTGTTATTAGACTTCTACATCAAAGAAAATCTACATCTACATTAAACGGATACTTCATAAGATAACCTAGCGCCTCTTCTACTTTAAAGCCTTCGAAAAGCACTTTGTATAAATTTTCGGTAATAGGAGCACGCATTCCGGCGCTTTCTACAAAAGTCTTAATAAGCTTCACTGTATTGATACCTTCAGCCACTTCATCCATATCTTCGATGATCTGTTCTAGACTTTCACCATTGGCAAGCCTATATCCTACTGTATAATTTCTGGAAAGATTTGAACTACAGGTAGCCACCAGATCTCCAATTCCCGCTAAACCGATGAACGATTTGGTGCTACCACCCAGCGCCTTTCCTAGATATATCAGTTCTACCATTCCTCGGGATATCAAAAGCCCTTTGGCGTTTTCACCCAGACCCATTCCGGCAAGAGCACCTGCTGCTATGGCAATGATATTTTTTAGTACGCCACTTAGCTCTACTCCGATGATATCTTGATTTCCGTATACTTGGAATCGATCTGAACGTAAGAGACGCTGGCCTTCCAGTATTACTTCATTGTATTTACTTGCAATAACAGTAGCTGCAGGTTGTTTCTTTAACAGTTCTTTGGCGAGGTTAGGCCCAGCAAGGCATCCGATCCTTACCACCACAGTTTCATTTAGAATCACCTCGCTCATGGTTGCTATATTCTCTCGCTTAATTTTTTTTACTGTTTCCAAGGTTTTTCCTTCTGGCAGTAGTAAAGACAAGCCTTTGGTCCCATGTATCAACATATGGTACGGGTGCAGAAATGGTGCGAACTGTCTCATTACTTCCCTGAATCCAGAGGATGAAACTACTGGGAAGAGGATTTCACATCGTTGGCAAATATATTCAGGGCTATTGGTCGCTTCTATATCCTTATTAAGTTCTTTGCCATTAGAGGTGTGGTGCTGATTTATCTCATCCACTACCTCGGGCTTACGGGCATATACTATTACATGGTTTTTTTCAGCCAGCATATTAGCTATAGCTGTACCAAAACTGCCAATCCCTATTACGCCTACAGGTTTTTTCTTAGAAAAGTTTTTCGAGGTCATAGCCATCTAGTCTGTTGTGGTAGAAATACAGAAGGCTCATGTCTTCTGTGATAATCTCTCCTTTTTCATTTTTTATAAGTGGCCGACGTGCATGGTACATCCCTACATTCTGAAGGCCATGCTTAATTATATTATCAATGTCTGTCTGGAGGTGGGGAGCTACATGTAACTTCCCTTCTTCTTTAAGCTCAAATATTCTCTTTCTTACCCGCTCACACTCTGATCTAAAAAGCTCATAGGAGATAACCAAATCCTCCTCTGGAAGTCTTAGTATGGAGAATAGATCAAGTTTTTTATTTTTCTTTTTTAAAATCTGAAAGGCTGTGAAAGCCACCAAATGGCTGCTGAATACCCGATTGATCTTATGAAATTCCTCCACTATGCGTTTACCAAGCATGCTGGTATACTCTTCTTCCCTCTGAGTGTCTACTGTGATTTTCTTATTGGAAACGAAATAGTCACGCGTATCTATGACCCTACCATGCTTATCCAAACTTCTTCCCTGGACATCTACATAATTGCCCAGTACATCCATCGCTTTACCAATGGATACGGAGATGTCAGACCCCTTGGTAAAAAATTTTACTAAGAATTTGGAAATCTTATAGGAGGTAGAAAACTCATCTGATTCTTTATAATACCGCTCCTGACCTGTCAGACTCAAATGTTCCTGAATCAAACTGGGAGCTTCTAGTACAAAGTGGTAATTGATCGTGACCGGCACTATAAATATTTTACCACTGATGTCATTTATACCATTTTGATAATTAGCTCGCTGTGCTTCAATTGCAGTACTCAATAATCCAAGTTTAAGTTTGGATTCTATTTTCCCACTTCTGGACCTAGTGCCCCCTGGAAAAAATAGGCTGTGGCATCCAAACTGAATTGCTTTATTGGAATAAGTTTTCAGGGTTTCTATATATGGCAGATTCTTTTTTCTTCTGTCGACCTTATAGGCACCCAAGGCATTCATAAAATATGAAAATATCTGGATGTTAAATAAATTGAGCCCTGCTCCATAAATGTAAGGTGGCATACCCAAGGTGCTGATCGTCCAGCCTATCAATATACTATCCAGATTACTGAAATGGGTGGGGACCATTACTATTGTGCCTTTCGAAGACAAATCCCTTAACTGGTCAGTTTCTCCTATAATCTGAATTTTATCCTGTAATGTATATTGATTACTAAATAGGGATTTAAAGCCTTTCACTCTTGCAGCATTTAAGAGCCGAGAGAATCCAAAAGTTACCATTCTTCTGGTGGCTTTGTAATGGCTGTGTTTAAAATTACTTGCTATTTCTTCAGCATATCTTGTAGTGATGCTATGGAGTATTTTATGATACCCTTCTTTTTTTACATCAGATGGCAAGCTTCCCTCTGAAGTAAGATGAACAAGTGAAGATTTCACACCGGACCAAAACTCATAATCATCATCAGGATCTACCACCCAAGGGTTTTGTTTGATCCTCATTTTTTCTCTATAAAGAGTAGTTTCGAGTTCTTCTCTTAAAAGATCTATATTATTCCCGGTGAGGGAAAGAATCCGGTCCTTGCTGGCCTCGGCCACCAGTTTGATAAACTCTTTACGATATTTGCTAAGCTTAACTACAGGCCACTCATCTTTTTGGTGAAGAATGGGTTTATATTTATGCTTTATATAGTCGTCAGTCAAGGATGATGTTTTTTTAATCTTTCAAATATAAGTAAAAATAGCAATATTATGGATTTCACAGATAGCATGGCATCTGTTTATGCATTTAATATTAATTTATAAAACATTGATTGTGCCTTGTTGTTTAAGGTAGGTAATAATTTTCAGAATTTGCGCTACTATAATTATGGGAACATATATAAAGTTGATTCAATGAATGATCTTGTGAAAAAAAATTCACGATAAATCTATCATACAGCGAGTCTTTGAAAAAGATATCTTATCTGCTTTAAAATAGTTTAAGCAGATCAGCACCTTTTTATTGCAGCTCGTTTTGTCAATGAACTAATAGATCGTATTATTGCATCATCTTATCCCTAATGAAGCTAAATTTAAAGCAAATACAAGATCCTATTGCCACTGAAATGGCAGACTTTGAGAAGAAGTTTCGCTCATTTATGAAGAGCAAAGTGACCCTTCTCGATCATATTACTTCCTATATAGTGAAGCGTAAGGGGAAGCAGATGCGTCCAATGTTCGTTTTTCTCACTGCTGGGGTTTCTGGAGGGATAACAGAGGCGTCTTACCGGGGAGCTGCTTTAATAGAACTTTTACATACTGCTACACTAGTCCATGATGATGTGGTAGATGACGCCAATTATCGACGAGGATTCTTTTCAGTCAATGCGCTTTGGAAAAACAAAATAGCGGTTTTGGTAGGCGACTATCTCCTTTCAAGGGGACTTTTGCTGAGTGTTGATAATGGCGATTTTGAATTGCTGAAAATAGTATCCAACGCAGTACGGGAAATGAGTGAAGGGGAACTGCTGCAGATTGCTAAAGCAAGGAAGCTTGACATCACCGAAGAAGTATACTACACTATAATAAAACAAAAAACAGCAAGCCTTATAGCTGCCTGCTGTGCTGTAGGGGCAGCCACCGCTGGAAATGATGATGCCGGTATAAACAAAATGAAAGATTTTGGTGAAAAAATAGGCATGGCTTTTCAGATAAAGGATGATCTTTTTGATTATGGCGAGGATGAAGTCGGAAAACCGGTGGGTATAGATATCAAAGAAAAAAAGATGACACTTCCTCTAATTTACGCCCTTAATAATGCTTCCTGGACTCAAAAGAAGAAAATCATATATTTGATTCGGAATAAAAATGAAGATAAAAGAGCTGTAAGTGAAGTAATTTCATTTGTAAAAGCTTCAGGAGGTTTGGAATATGCAGAAGGAATAATGAATGAATTTTACAAAGAGGCCTTGACTATTCTCAGCGCATTTCCCGAATCAGATTATAAAAATTCACTGGAAGCACTTGTCACTTATACCATAGCCCGTAAAAAATAGGGAAAAGCTCCACTTTACCCCACTCTTCTCAAATTATAAAATAAATGTTTTTTTCATGGGATTTTGCCCCACTTTGTTATCAGATGATAAAAAATAAATTTTTTTAAATACAAATATTTCGTGATTAAAGCCTACAACCATCAGTAGCCGCCATTTATACTATTCTAACTACTTTATATTTTTCATTTTCTATAACATTCCAGTATTCTTTCAAATCTAAATTAGGTAGCTAATCCTGTGAAATTCAGCGTGTAACTTTTGTATTATTTCGCATAATAGTTGTGTTAATTCAAACTTTTAGATATTTTTAAGGTCAAGTGGTAAAAAGTGGGAGATTGTGGCGGAATGTGTTATGCTTTTATTACTTTTGTATTTGAAGGGAACCCGAAAAAATATAAATGGCATCTTTTATCTCAGAATTCAAATGTAAGCTTGACCCCAAAGGGCGTCTGGTCTTGCCTGCCAAATTTAAGGCAGCGCTACCGGAAACGCTTGGGAATGAGCTTGTATTGAGGAAAGGTGAAGATCCATGCATAGTGGTTTATCCGGGTTTCGAGTTTAAAAAGATTTACAATAAGGTATCATCTCTAAGTGAATTCAATCCAAAAGAAAGGAGATTTAAGAGACAGTTCCTTAGTGGGCTATCTGAAGTGGAACTGGATAACTCCGGCAGATTTTTGATCGTCAAGCATATGCTTGAGTATGCGGGGATAGATAAAGAGGCCATATTGGTGGGTATGGGATCCAATATTGAAATATGGGATCCTGTAAAGTACCAGGAATATTCCTCACTGGATCAGGAAGAATATACGGATTTAGCAGAGAAGTTTTTAGGATAATAAATGGAAAGACCGGCGTATCATGTACCAGTAATGCTTTCCCAGTGTATAGAGGGATTGGATATAAAGCCAGATGGCATTTATGTAGATCTCACTTTTGGGGGAGGAGGTCATTCTAAGGCCATACTTCCGCACCTGACTACCGGCCATCTTTATGGCTTTGATCAGGATGAGGATGCAGCAGACAATGCTCCTGATAGTCCTAACTTCACTTTTGTCCAAGCCAATTTCCGTGATCTGAAGCGGTATTTGAGGTTGTATAAAGTCACCAAAGTAGATGGGATACTTGCCGATCTGGGTATTTCTTCCCATCAAATAGATGAGCCAACAAGAGGCTTTTCCACCAGATTTGACGGAGATCTGGATATGAGAATGAATAGCAGTGCTCCGCTTACAGCTGCGGATGTACTTAATACATATGAGGAAGCGCAGCTCCATAAAATTTTCGGGATTTACGGAGAGGTAAAAAATGCCAAAACGCTGGCTCAGGCTGTTGCTTCCGAAAGGGCTAATAAGCCTTTTGATTCTATTGAAAGTTTTAGAGCATTGCTAAGGAAGTTTGCCAAAAGAGGTAAGGAGTTTAAATATTTTGCCCAAGTATTTCAGGCGCTCAGGATAGAAGTGAACGACGAGATGGGTGCACTGGAAGAAATGCTGGGCCAGGTAGTGGAAGTATTAAAACCCGAAGGAAGGTTTGTAGTGATGAGTTACCATAGCCTGGAAGACAGGATGGTTAAAAATTTTATGGCAAAAGGAAAAATACAGGGTGAAGTGGAAAAGGATTTCTATGGAAACCTGATAAGGCCTTTGGAGCCGGTGACACGGAAAGCCATCATAGCAGATGAGGAAGAAGTGGCCAGAAATAACAGGGCCAGAAGTGCGAAACTGAGGATTGCTAAAAAGATATAATATGTCAGGCAACAACTTTAAAAGTAAATTAAAGAAGGGCAGCAATAAGTCTAAGACTGGTGGAAAGAAAAATCTTTTCACAATGATAGATGAAAAGATAAACATCACTGGCATTATCGGTGAAGGGATCCCGGTCCGCCTGGTGCCTCCCTTCTTATATGCGGCTACACTTGCACTCATATATATATGGAGTAATCACAGAGCTGAAAACACCATCCGGAAAATCGAGAGGGTACAGCAGGAAGTAGAAGATTTGAGAGCAGATGTGACCACACTGGAGGCTGACTATATGTACAGCTCTAAGCAGTCAGAAGTAGCCAAAAAAATAGAAGTACTGGGTATATATGAAATAGATGCCCCACCAACTAAAATAAAAGCAAAATAGTGAACATTAAAAAATCCATACTGCTGAGAGTAAGATTTGCCTTCCTATTGGTGGCAATCTTTGCGGGGGTTATCTTTTATAGGATAACCCATATTCAGTTTGTGGACGGGGAGAAGTGGAGACAGAAATCAGATGATGTCAATCTGCAGTACAGAAAGGTAAATGCTACCCGGGGCAATATCTATAGTATGGATGGCAGCCTTTTGGCCACCAGCCTTCCATTTTATAGAGTGGTAATTGATCCGTCTATAGCCAAGGATGAGGTATTCCGTGCTGGTATAGACAGTTTGTCTTTATTACTTTCCAGACAATTTAATGATAAGTCTAAAGATTATTACAAGCGTCTGATCAGCGATGCCAGACATAATAACAAGAAATATGTCATCCTGAACAGAAAGCAGATCGGGTACCAGGAAAAGCAGGAAATGATGAAATGGCCCATTTTCCGTCAGGGGAGAATGGCCGGCGGTGTGATATTCGAAAAGGTAGAGAAGAGATTCTATCCCTTCAAAGCGCTAGCGGGTCGAACAGTAGGCTTTCTGAATGAAGACAACTATGGTGCAGGACTCGAATACAGCTTTAATTCATACCTGGGAGGTGAAAATGGGGAGGCACTATTTCAAAAGATAGCAGGAGGAACCTGGAAGCCGGTACATGATGCAAATGACATAAAGCCGGCAGATGGATATGACATTATCACTACGCTGGATGTAAACCTTCAGGATGTGGCTGAATCAGCTCTGTTAAGACAGCTGCTTAATAAGGATGCCGAATTTGGGAGTGTAATAGTAATGGAAGTGGCGACAGGCCATATAAAAGCCATAGCTAACCTGCAGAAAAACAAAAGCGGCTATGGATATGGAGAGTATTATAATTACGCCATAGGAGAACAAGGATTGACAGAACCTGGATCCACATTCAAACTGCTTTCCATAATGGCACTGCTGGAGGAAGGGAAAATATCGCTCAATGATATAGTAGACACAGGGGATGGTACCTACAAATTTTATGACCGGACCATGCGGGATGCCAAACAGGGAGGGTATGGAAAGATTACCATCCGGGAAGCCTTTGAAAAATCTTCCAACGTGGGGATATCAAAACTTGTGAATGAGCATTTTGGAGTGACACCTTCAAAATTTTTGGCGTATGTAGAAAAAGCAGGTATAGACAAGCCGATGGAATTTCAGATCCAGGGTGAGGGTGTTCCTTATTTCAAAACGCCGGGATCTAAGCACTGGTATGGTACTACCTTACCGTGGATGTCTATCGGATATGAGTTAAAAGTAACTCCCCTACACACGCTGATGCTATACAATGCCATAGCAAACGACGGCAAGATGGTAAAGCCGATGATCGTGAAGAGTATCGCCAGAGCAAACAAAGTGACTGAGGAATTCAAAACCGAGGTCATGAGAAAAAAAATTGCTTCTGACAAAACAGTTAAAGAGATTCAGTCGCTTCTGGAAGGTGTGGTAGAACATGGTACGGCTAAGAATATCCAAAATGCGGATTACAAGATCGCCGGTAAAACAGGCACAGCCCAAAAGCTGATAAACGGTCGGTATACGCAAAAGTATTATGCCTCCTTTGCAGGATATTTCCCGGCTGATAATCCCAAATATTCGGCGATCATAGTGATAGACAGCCCTAAGGGGTTCAATGCATATGGGGGTGATGTATCAGCACCTGTCTTCAAGGAGATAGCTGATAAGATTTATGCCCAGGATCTGTTGCTGAATAATGTGCCTAATCCTACCACCAGAAGGGATCAGTTTACGGATAATGATCAGCTTCCCTTTATACAGGCCGGTATGGTAGAGGAGCTGCAGATGATCTGCAACCAGTTTGGCATATCCAATCACTATAAAGGTGCCGAAAGGTGGGTAAAGTCAAGTGTGAACAATAAATCCATCGACTGGAAAGCCAATAAAGTGGATGAGCCAATAGTACCGGATGTCACAGGCATGACCTTAAGAGACGCATTGTATGTATTGGAAAATAAAGGATTGAGAGTAAACTATTCAGGCAAAGGAAGGGTGAGAAGCCAATCCATGACAGCCGGTATGAGCATCCCAAAGGACGGGATCATCAAATTGACATTAGGATAAATGAAGGAATTAAAAGACATATTGTATAAAGTATCATTGACCTCCACCATAGGTAATATGGAAGTGGAGGTGAACGATGTTGTCTTTGATAGTAGAAAGGTAAAGCAAGGATGTGTGTTTGTCGCTGTAAGAGGTACACAGGTAGATGGGCATGAATATATAGAACAAGCAGTTTCCGGCGGAGCCGTTGCTATCGTCTGTGAGGAATTACCCAAGAATGTGGGGAAAGATGTAACCTATGTGCAGGTGTCCAATACAGCAAAGGCTTTAGGTATAATAGCATCCAATTTTTATGATAATCCTTCAGATTATATACAGATAGTAGCCGTCACAGGTACGAATGGAAAGACTACTACCGCTACCCTGCTTCACCAGCTATTTATGGAAATGGGCTATGTGAGCGGACTTCTTTCCACTGTAGAAAATAAAATAAATGACGAAATAATACCAGCTACCCATACTACACCTGATGCTATTTCCCTAAATCAGCTTTTGAAAAAGATGCTGAAAGAGGGGTGCACTCATTGCTTTATGGAGGCCAGTTCCCATGCGATCATCCAGGAAAGAATGGCAGGGATTAAGTTAGCGGGAGCGGTATTCACCAATATATCCCATGACCACTTAGACTATCACGGGACTTTTGATGAATATATAAAGGCAAAAAAGAAACTGTTTGACGAACTGCCACAAGATGCCTTTGCGCTGATCAACGCAGATGATAAGAGGGGAATGGTAATGCTGCAAAACACTAAAGCAAGCAAACATTCCTATGCCCTAAAATTCCCTGCTGATTACAAAGCTAAAATACTCAGCAATACGCTTCAGGGCCTGGAGCTTGACATCAATAATAAGTCTGTATGGTTTCGCATCATCGGAGAGTTCAATGCTTATAATATTCTGGCGGTGCTGGGAGTAGGGGTTTTATTGGGAGAGGATGAGGAAGAAGTGCTGATGCAGCTTTCTAAGGTAAAGGGTGCACAGGGAAGGTTTGACCAACAGACCTATAAAGGGATTACTACCATAGTGGATTATGCCCATACACCAGATGCGCTTGAAAATGTATTGAAGACCATCCAGGGCGTAAGAAGTGGTGTAGAAAAAGTCATCACTTTAGTAGGCTGCGGTGGCAATCGAGACAAAGGAAAGCGCCCACTAATGGCCAGTATTGCCTGCCAATACAGTGATAAGGTGATTTTGACTTCTGATAATCCACGTGATGAAGAGCCTATGGCTATCATTAGGGATATGGAGGCTGGATTAAACCCGATTAGCTATAAAAAGACCATGCTGATAGAGGACAGAAGAGAAGCAATCAAAACTGCTATCATGTTTGCCGAAAAAGGAGATATTATACTGATAGCGGGAAAGGGCCATGAAACTTATCAGGAAATAAAGGGAGTAAAATACCCTTTTGATGACCGTACAGTAGCACAAGAATTATTAAAACTTTTACATAGCGATAAATAATGCTTTACCACTTATTTGATTTTGCCGACATAGTTTATGATATACCTGGAACAGGAGTTTTCAGGTACATATC
>DATHVH010000340.1:0-15347 GCA_035461405.1 Anditalea sp. | reverse complement strand
TCTTATATCAGACATCGGACACCTGACATCCATCGTATCACTATGCAAAATCTTAATTACCCAACCTTAGAGGATATTAGAGCTGCTCATAAAAGAATTCAGCCATTTATTCACAATACACCAGTCCTTACTTCTTCTGCTATAGATGAAATAGCAGGGTGTAGGATTTTTTTTAAATGTGAAAATTTTCAGAAAGTTGGTGCCTTCAAAGCAAGAGGTGCGGCTAATGCTGTCAGCAAACTCTCTGATGATGAAAAAAAATCTGGTGTAGCTACCCACAGCAGCGGAAATCATGCAGCAGCTTTGGCAAGGGCCGCCAAAATAGCAGGTATACCTGCCTATATCGTAATGCCAGAAACAGCTCCCGAAATAAAAAAGGCTGCTGTCAGAGGGTATGGGGGAGAGATCATAGAATGTAAACCAACTCAGGCTGCCAGAGAGGAAACTTTGGAAAAGGTAGTGAAAGATACAGGTGCCAATTTTATTCCTCCTTATGATCACATGGATGTAATAGAGGGGCAGGCCACATGTGCTTTGGAATTGCTCGAGGAAATCCCAAATTTAAATATCATTATGACTCCAGTGGGTGGTGGAGGTTTACTCTCCGGCACTGCCCTTGCAGCCCATTATCTCAACAAGAATATTCAGATTATCGCTGGTGAACCTGAAGGAGCCAATGACGCTTATTTATCTTTTATGTCAAAAGAATTAAAGCCGATGATTGGTCCCGATACCATAGCAGATGGCCTACTTACTTCACTCGGTAAAATTAATTTTCAGATTATCTTAGAGCATGTTGATGAAATAATTACTGTAAGCGATGCACAGATTATAGCTGCTATGAGACTAATTATGGAAAGGATGAAAATCATCATCGAGCCATCTTGTGCCGTACCTTTAGCTGCCTTGCTTGCCCACAAAGACCGCTTTGCGGGAAAAAATGTAGGTATCATACTTTCTGGTGGCAATGTAAATTTATCCAAGCTTCCATTTTAAGTATAATGGACTAATTTCTTTCTTTCATCTTGATTATCTCTTGTATAGGAAGGGATTTTACTGTATTGCCGTCTCTTCCAGTCATTTCCTCTGCTGCAAAAAGGGAATTAATTATGGCTTCCTCCGTTGCTTCTATGGCAGCTAAAAATAGGGCAGTCATATCATCATTGCGCAGGTGATTGGTAGTGCTCAGGGTTAAAGGTTTACTCTGGTGCGGTATCCGGCTGGCAGGATCTGTAGAAAATGCGAGAACATAATCTCCGGAGCCGTTAGAGGCTATTCCACCGGTACGTGCCAATCCCAGCATACCCCTTTCTGCCATACGTTTTAAATTACGTTCACCTAGTGGAGCATCAGTAGCTATGACGATCATACATGATCCGTCTGCAGATTCTAATTGGTTTTTGAAAGCATATTGTTCCAATAACTTCCCGGCAGGAAGTCCATCTATTTGTAATACTCCCCCAAAGTTGCTCTGTACCAATACACCTACGGTATAACCTCCCAGGCTTTCAGGCAGCTTTCTTGAGGATGTACCTATGCCTCCTTTAAAACCAAAGCAAATTGTGCCTGTACCCGCTCCCACATTTCCCTGATCTACAGGTCCAGATGTTGCATTACGGATAGCTTCCAGCACATGGGTAGGTTTGACTTTTCTTGCCCTAATATCATTTAAATAGGCATCATTCGTCTCACCAACTACTGCATTGACAGAAAAGACTTTACCATTTTCAGGAAAAGAAAAAGTATAATCGATTACACCTTCTATACCTGCTGCTACACTTAATGTATTGGTCAGGATAATGGGAGACTCGAGGTTTCCCAATTCTTCTATCTGGGTAGAGCCAGCCAATTTACCGAAGCCATTGCCAATATATACCGCTGCAGGTACTTTCTGCTGAAAAATATTTTCTGTGTGAGGAACAATAGCAGTTACACCTGTACGTATATTATCCCCCTCTATCAGCGTAACATGTCCTATATGTACACCATTGACATCGGTAATAGCATTATGACTACCAGGACTCATCACTCCAAAATCAAATCCCAAAGCTCTGGGAGATTGTTGAGCACTTACCATGTTAATAGAAATAAAGAAGAAACAGATAAAAACATATTTAATCATTAACCGAAGAGTTTTAAAAAGATTTTACCAATTTTCTTTTCGGCAAAACCATAGGGTGGATAAAGCATTTTTGTGGGTGTTAATCCTATTCTTTGTTTTAATACTGCTTTTTGGTTGCTGAAAGCTAAGAAGCCATGGTATCCATGTGACTTTCCTATACCGCTGTTATTCACTCCACCAAAGGGTAATTCTGGCTGAAGGTAATGGACCACAGTGTCATTTATGCACACTCCTCCCGCTGAAGTATGGGTTAATATATAGTCTATTACAAATTCTTCCTCAGAGAAAATATACATGGCCAGAGGCTTGGGCTTATTGTTAAGAATAAGTGGAATTTCTTCTATGTCTGTATAGGTCAGTACGGGTAGAATAGGTCCAAAAATTTCATCTTCCATGATGGACATTTCCATAGAAATCTGGGTAAGTACTGTCGGTTCTATGTAAAGATCGTCTTCATTTACATTTCCTCCAAAATATATCGATGCTCCTTTTAATCTAGCATCACTGAATAGTCTATTGATTCTTTTCAGATTTTTCAGGTTGATGATTCTAGCAAAATCTTTGCTTTTAGCTACTCCCTTACCTTTTGGATCATACATTTTTATAATTTGCTTTTTTAGCTGAGCCAAAAAATCATCCATAATGCTAGAATTCACCAAAAGATAATCAGGGGCTATACAGGTTTGTCCACTGTTCATAAACTTCCCCCAAGCAATCTTTTGTGCTGCATCTTCTAAATTTATGCCTTTGTCTACTATTGCAGGGCTTTTCCCCCCTAGCTCCAGAGTCACCGAAGAAAGGTTTTCTGCTGCTGCTTTCATGACGATCTTTCCTACTTTCGGACTTCCGGTAAAGAAGATATGGTCAAAAGGTTTTTTTAGCAACATTTCGGAAACTTCTACGCCTCCTTCAAACAAGGCTACATCTTCTGGTGAAAAAACTTCAGACACCAACCTTCGAAGCAGTGCTGAAGTATGCTCACTCATTTCAGATGGTTTTAAAATTACCGTACAGCCGGCAGCTATTGCAGAGACAAGTGGGGTAAGGGCAAGCTGAAAAGGGAAATTCCACGGAGCAATTATCAGAGATGTTCCCTTAGGTTCATATTGAATATAAGATTGGCTCCCTGTCATGGCTATGGGGTTGTTCACTTTCGTAGGCTGTAGCCACTTCCCAATATTTTTTATGGCATAATTTATTTCTGCCAGGACTAAATATGTTTCAGAGAGATCTACCTCTACACTTGGTTTCCTAAAATCAGCATATAAGGCTTTCCTAATTTCATCCTTATTCTTTTTTATCCAATTCCTTAATTGATTTAATTTTGTCAACCTGACATCTTTGGTACTCAATCTTAATTTAAGTGAATGGCGTTTTTGTAGTTCAAAGATTAGATCAATGTCTTCTTCTAAAGGAACTTTACTATTATCCATGTATTAGGTGATTTTTAAACTATTTGTAGAATATGATATTAGTTACAAAAATACAGTTGCCCCAAGTGTATGCCCTTGTGGTATAAATAATGATTTATATAAAGAAAGGTTTAATTTATATGAGTTTAAAATCAATGATTTATTAACTATATCCAGATAATTTAAACAATATAAATAAAAAAGCTAAATGAGAGAATAGAGTGTTACTAACCGATCCAAAATACTTTCTATCAAATCCAGTTTAAATGTTGTTCTTTTAAGAATTACAGGACACTATAAAATAATGTGTTTACTACTTTTTGTTCTAAACAGAAAATTTTTTAACAAATAATCTGCAAAAAACTTACTGTAAATTTCGTATTTGCATTTATTGCAACTTTTCATCCGAAATGGTTTTTGTTTGGGGCATTTATACTTGAGACCTTTTTTGCAGGTCCGATTTCAATTGGTAAGCGTCTGATTAAGTGGTTAATATTACTATAAGTTTATTGAATTAATCTTAACCCTTTAACCCTTATTCTTATGAAATCTATAGTTATTGTCCAGAAAAAAAGGAATGAATCCAGAGAAGCTATTCTGTGCCTTGTGGTCTATTCTCTTATAATATCAGGCCTGTTTATTATTAGATATCAATTGAATATTCCGATACTAAACTTTATAATGCTATTTGGTATAGGATATTTGACGTGGACTTTTACAGAGTATTATCTACATCGCTTTTTGATGCATAATACCAAAAGTGAATCATACAAAATGCACATGCATCACCACAAACATCCCACTGAAATTAAAATTACCCTCTTGCAACGTATAGTTTTCTTTTTAACCGGAATAGCCCTGTTGACTTATGCAGTTTACCTGGATAACTATTTCACCTGTTTTGTTGGGTTTTACTTTGGGTTTGTAATGTATACAGTTTTACACGTGATCTTACATCACCGATTTGGAAAATACATATTACCCCGAGTACAAATAGCCCACATACACCATCATGGCAAATACCCTGAGACAGGATATAGCTTTAGCACTATACTTTGGGACTATATGTTCGGAACTATGGCACCAAAAGATGCCGTCATCACAGAACAAATGATAAGGTTCTATTTCAAGGATGAACATCATCACCCCCATTAAATTTAATTAGTGACCGCTCCTAATTGTTATCAGTATGATTAACTGAATATTGGGAGAAGGGTTATTTTCTAAAACATAAAATTTTGTAAATAAAAAATATTAATAAGTGCAATTTTATATTATGCTTTTTATTTAAATTAATAGAAAATATTTAAAGGCTTACCGATTTATAATTTATCTATTGTGATCAGGTTTTTCATTTAGAATTGAAGATTTCTTTAAATATGGATGGAGATCCCTGATTAATAATGGGCACATATGATTCCTAGTAAGTTTGATTTTCTTTAAAAACCATATTTGGTATTACTCTGAAAAACCATTGCAAAAAAAATATCTCAAACTCTAACTGGATCTAATAATATGGTATCTTCAGATATTCAAGTTCAATTTTTTCAGCACCTGAGAAGTTTGCTGCCCCCATATAAGTCATTGGTAGATGAAGTGTCCGATATATTAGATATAAGCAATGATTCTGCTTACCGGAGGATTAGAGGGGAAAAGTTTATCGATTTGGATGAAATAAAAAAAATAAGCCAACATTTTAATATTTCTCTCGATCAAATATTTAACCTGCAGTCAAACACTATAGTTTTTCATGGAAAACTGAATACTTATGAGAGTGATCGGTTTGAATTATGGTTAGAAGATGTATTGAGGCAATTGGAATTGGTATACAGCCATAAGCATAGGCATATATATTTTTTAGTAAAAGATATGCCGCCATTCTATCATTTCTATCACCCTGAATTGGCTGCTTTTAAGTTCTTTTTTTGGAGAAAATCAATTCTTTACGATGAGAGTTTAAAGGGGGTTAGGTTTGATTTTGAATCCGATTATTATTTGAAGCACAAGGTGCTGTGTACCAAAATTTTACAACTATATAATCAAATCCCTACCACTGAAATATGGAATGTAGAAGGTATCAATACCAGTTTGAGACAGATTGAACTGTATCAGGAAATGGGTATCATTAAATCCAAAATAGAAACTGTACGTCTTTATGAGTGTATGCTGGAAGTTATAGATCATTTGGAAAAGATGGCCGAAAAGGGATGTAAGTTTAGCCTCAATCAGACTCCCCTTGCCAATGCGCCAGAATACAGGTTATTTGTCAATGAATTTATTATTGGTGACAATACTTTTATGGCAGAGTTGGATAGCCTTCGCATTACCTATCTTAACCATAGTGTTTTATATTTCATTGGATCAATGGATCCAAAATTCAATGATGCTATGTTTAATAATTTGGAGAATCTTACCAAAAAATCTACCTTAATCAGCAACATCGGAGAAAAGGAAAGAAACCAGTTTTTCAACAAGCTTAGAAAAAAGGTTACCTCACGCATTCAAATGATTGCAATTTAATTAGCATATGCTAAAGAGCGTTAATTTAAAATGATACTTCGAACATTGGCTATTTGTTGACGTTAAATAGAGTAGTATTAAAAATAAGTAGATTATGTTATGGAGTATGGACAAGTTAGTCCCACAAATTAATTTGGCTGAAAAGCTAAGGCTAAAAGTTATTAAACATTATATTAAAGGTATAGGAAGCGAAAAGACTTCCAAAAAGGGAACTCATAAAAAGAAATAAAACAGGTAGAAATACCTGTTTTTTTTGCATTCATTTTTGTCTACCCAATAAACACTAATTACTAATTCTAGCTATTTTTTTTAGTAGATAATTTAAAACTAACCGAATGGTAAAAATTTTTTTTCTATCAAAACCTTCCAATTGATTGATTAATCCAAGCTTTTCTGGTTTTTACCCCTAAGCCAACCATTTTAATTTAAAAAATTAACTTCAATTAATTTTATTTGAAAAGCAATTATCTGTATATTTAACTTCTGAAAAAGCCACGTTTACCGATTTAACTGTATTAAAGAAGTAAAAAGATTCAATTATTTATAGTACTAAACACCAAAAAATATGGGAAAAAATTATACTTATTCTTTGACGGATACCATTTATTCGATCAGGCTAATTTTTATTCTTACAATTACATTTTTTATCACTGTATTAATTTCAAGTCCTCTTGCCGCACAGCAAAAGATCAGTGAAATAAATAGTTATATATCTGCTATAGAGGATTCTAATAAAACCTCGGAATTAGAAAGCTTGGTCTACAATGTACAACCGACAGTTTACCTTAACAATGGGACATTTGATCCCAAAGGTGAAGGAGCTATGAGAGTAGCAAGTGTAAATGCAAATGAAATAGAAAAATTGAAGCAGGGGCACAGTTCTCTACAGTCGGTAAGATTATTATTGATTAGTTTCAAAAATTTGCAGGAGCTACAGGCATTTAGACTTCAGCCCGCTAATATTGGTAGTATGCCTAATCTGGCATATGTTATTTTAAGTCTGGGATTTGAAGGTGCCCCGGCCGAGATGTTTTCAGGTATTCAAGGGTTTGATGAATCGGAAATTGTATTCCTATTCGAATCAGCCAAACCTTTTTAAAGAAACAACAGATTTTCAAAATCTAAATTATGAAACAAATCTACAATACTATAAAGGCAATCAATTTTTATCAATCATTTTTTGCCGTTTTGTTTTTATTGATGGGTTCACTGCAACTTGCAGTAGCTCAGGTACAGGTTCCTTTTACGCAGAGAACAAGTTCAGCTACTCCTGAAAGGACCGTCTATAACCTAAGGGGAGATTTCACCATGATGGGAAATACCAACATGACGATGCAGAACTATTCTCCTTCGGGTAATAATAATACCACTATGATCTATGTAGATGTAGATGGTGATCCCAATACCTTTAATTCATCCGCAGCCACCTTGCAGTTTTCGGAAGAAAATGGTGCGATTCCCGAGTGTTCGGAGATTATCTATGCGGGTTTATATTGGTCTGGACGTGCTTCACGAGGATCTACCAGCCCTATGGAATTTGAGGTTACTAAAAATGGTATTACCAAGACATTTAATAAAAGGCAGGTAAAAATAAAGCATGCCAGTGGAGAATACGAAACGATTACAGCTGGACCTGATAATATCTACTTCCCTGAAGACAGCGAAAGCTTAATGTACTCCGCCTATGCAGAGGTTACTGATCTGGTTAGAAATAATGGATTGGGACAGTATTTTGTAGCTGACATTGCTACTACTGAAGGGAGAGATTCTAATATTGGACTGTATGGAGGTTGGGGAATGGTAGTAGTATACCAGAACGCCAAAATGAACTGGAGAGATGTAACGGTTTTTGATGGGCATGCCTATGTGACAGGAAGCCAAGAGTTGGAGTATCAAATCCCTATAGAAGGATTTCAGACAGCCCAAAATGGTCCAGTGAACATTAAACTGGGTATAATGGCAGGTGAAGGTGACGAAGATATTTCCGGAAATTTTTTGGAGATAGAAAGAGGGGTAAATACAGGAGATTTTTTAAGGTTAAGTCATTCCGGAAATACACCTGATAATTTTTTCAATTCCTCTATAGTCACTGGTGGAAATCCTAGGACCCCTAATTTGGTAAACAATACAGGGATGGACATAGCAATGTTCGATATTCCCAATCCAGATAATAGCGTAATTGGGAACAACCAGACTTCTACAAGATTTCGATATGGTACTACCAGTGATCGATATATAATTTTCAATTTAACTTTTTCGGCAGACGCTTACGTACCGGATATACTCGGAGCCAATAAAGTGGTAACAGTAAATGGCCAAGAAGTAACTGATATGGATTTTACGGTTACTCCAGGGCAAGAAGTTGGATTTCAAGTTAACTTGACCAATACAGGGTCTGAACCATTAGAGGATGTAGAAATCGTAATCCCACTTCCCTTTACTGCCTCACATATCAGTACAACAGGTACTATATTTTTTACAGGAAGCAATGCTGGTGAAGCATTTTTTGATCCAGAAAGAGGTCCATATGGATCTATAGTTTGGAGAGTGGGTAATTTACCACTTCCGTCTACGCTTGGAGAAGAGCGAGATTTTATTCTTGCTAGTCTCAATTATACATTAAGAGCCACAGATGACTGTCTGATACTGCTAGTGGACGAGTGCAGACCTACTATCCCCGTTCAGGGAGGGATATCCGGTATGGGAAGCATTTCGCAGTCTCCCTTTAATAATATTCCATTTATCACTGGATATCAAGAAGAGGGTGCCTGTATCGGAGAGCCGATCACTGCCCCATTGAGCATCACTATTAATATAGATAATTTTGATGCTTCGGAATGCGAAAATCTTCAAGAGCAGCAGACATTTGAATTTTGTAACTACGAAGAAGAATCCATTCCACTGGCATTAATTGCCGAGAATTTTCCTGATGGGTTAAGATATTACAATACTATTCCTGGAAATAATGTAGAGGTAATAGAATTTACTGAATTAAATCCGTTCCCTGCCACTTCTGGTTCTGTAGATTATGTTGCTATCCCTGAAGGCTTATCTGGTTTGTCATGTGCATTTAGATTCACTATTGTAGTGAAAAATGTGGAAACTACCCCTAGCATAGAGGATCTTGTGATATGTCAAGGTGAAGATCTTTCTTCAATAGCGTCTCCAGAAGCTAATACAGGACATGACGGACAGCCTTTGAGTCTATTTGTATTCGCAAATGAGGATGACGAAAATCCGATTTTTATGGCGGACACCTTAGATCAAAATTTGGTAGCTGCCTACTTATCTCAATTTATCAATGATGACCAATCTCTTCCAGCAGGTAATTATAGCTTTTATATAGCAGAAGGGTATTCAGGCGACTGTTTAGGAGAGAAAGTAGAAGTTAATATTACTATCGTAGAGAATGCTGAGGCACCTACAGTAATAAATCAAGAATTTGAAGTAAGTAATGAAAGTGCTGAATTTTTAGCAACAGCTACAGAAGGATTTACTTTGATTTGGTATGCAGATGCAGCAGGAGAAGAGGTATTGGAAGGTGCACCATCTATAGTCCTAGATACTCCAGGTGTATACACATCATATGTAAGTCAGGCAGCAGAAAATGGCTGTGGAAGTATAATAGTTCCAGTAACCATAACCGTGACAGCTGAAGTGGCCATTTCGGTGACCAAAACTGCAAATGTAGACATTCTTCCCGCAGCTGGCGAAATTATCACCTATACCATTTCAGTTCGAAATATTGGAAATGTGACACTAAATAATATCACGGTGAACGATCCATTAACAGGTCTAGAGGAGATAATTGAAACTTTGGCGCCTGGAACTACCGTCGTGTTCACTACTACCTATACGGTAACAGCCGCTGACGTAGAGCGAGGTCAGGTTACCAATGTAGCATCAGCCACTGCTGAAGATGAAGAGGGTAATGAAGTGGATGCTGAAGATACACTTATAATCACGAGCCCTACCGATCCAACTGATCCTACAGATCCAACTGATCCAACTGATCCAACTGACCCAAGTCCGGTCACTATCATTGCAAATGATGATATGTTTGGATCTTTATTAGCTGCTCAAGGGGGCCGATTAGGTAATATCTTAGACAATGACTTATTAAATGGCAACCCTGTAAATGCTCAGGAAGTAGATTTCACTTTTATTGATCTTGATGGTGTAATAGGTCTGATAATAGAAGAGGATGGTACACTAAGCATCTTACCCGAAGCAGCAGAAGCCAGAGAATATACCTTGATATATGAATTAAGAGAGACTGCTAATCCATCTAATATGGACGTAGGAAATGTCATTTTCAGAATTTTAGAAGATGCTGAAATCAGCTTGACTAAAACCACAAGTACTACTACATTATTGGTAGGCGAAATGGTCACCTACACCATTACCCTTTCCAATGACGGTACTGTAGTACTGAATGATATAAGTATTCAGGATCTGCTTCCGGAAGAGCTTATGTTTATTTCTTCAAATATAGAAGGATCTGATGATTTGGTTTTCACCATTGCTACCCTGGCTCCAGGAGAATCTGTTACCATCACTATAGAAGCGATGGCAATCGCTGCAGGACAGGTAGTGAATGTGGCAACTGCCACAGTAGGAACTACGGAAGTGTCTGCTGAAGCTCCGGAAGTTACGATCAATGAACCATTGGTAGATCTATTTATATCCAAGTCCTCATCAGGTGCACAAATATTTGAGGGTGACGAATTTACCTATGAAATAATTGTCGAAAACAGAGGTGATATAAACGCTACAAATGTAATAGTCATAGATGAGCTTCCAGATAATCTTACCTATATCAGTAGCACTGTTTCATCAGGAATTGAAGTAGTCACTGATGTAGTTGGCAATACTGTGACTTGGAGATTCCCTGAATTAACAGCCCAGACTACAGTTACCATTACTCTTACTGTAAAAGCTGGGAATGCTGGATCTGTAACAAATGGAGTGGAAATATCAGCTGATCAGGAAGACAGCACACCTGAAGATAATGCTGATACTGATGAAAATACCATCAGGCCAATATTCTTCCCCAATGTAATAACGCCAAATGGTGATGGCCGAAATGATATGTTCATTATCAATGGTTTAAATAAATTTGAAAGAAATCACATTGTCATATTCAACCGATGGGGAGATCATGTTTTTGAAGCTGATAACTATCAGAATAACTGGTCTGCAGAGGGGTTAAACCCAGGTACATATTATTATGTGTTGGTATCGACTGATGCCAACGGACAGCAGACTACATTTAAAGGTTGGGTACAGGTTATTAAAAACTCTAATTGAGATGCAAAATATTTTTAAAATTTTATCAATCACCCTGCTGATAGGAGTAGCTTCTATTGAAGGGGTTTTGGGGCAGCAGTTGCCGCAATTTAGCCAGTATATGTTCAACGGCTTGCACATTAATCCAGGATACGCCGGGTATAAAGGTGAGCATTATGTACAGAGTACATACCGTAGCCAATGGATGGATTTTCCGGGTGCTCCAAAAACCTTTACCATCACAGCAGATTTAAGTGCTAATGAAGGCGCTATGGGATTTGGTGCTTCTGTAATGTAAGATAGAATAGGACCTGCACAGACTTCTACAGCTCTGTTGACTTATGCCTATAGGATTCAGACAGGGTATCAGTCCTTTTTAGGGTTTGGACTGAGTGGAGGAGTTTCCGAGTTTGTTATAGATGGATCACTCTTCAATCCAAATGATTTTGGAGATGTCAATATTCCTGACGGAAGAGTGAATATGTTCACTCCAAATATGAATGCAGGTATATTTTTTCATACAGACAGATTTTATGCAGGACTTAGCGCATATAATCTTGTAGGAAGACAGGCCTTAGAACGAGAGGATATCGCTTTGGCATTTCATAACAGGCATTTCTATCTGACGGCTGGAGCATTGTTTCCTATCTCCGAACAAGTACAGTTTAAGCCATCCTTCTTGATCAAGGAAGAATCCGGCGGGGCTCCTACCAATATTGATTTGAATGGTATGTTTCTTTTTATGGACAGGATATGGCTGGGTGCAAGCTATAGGTCCAACGTGAAGCTAAATTCAGAATATGTTCCTACTAATTTGAGCAATAGAAATGCTATCGCTTTTATAGTAGAACTGTTTGCCACGGAAAATTTGAGACTTGGGTATGCATATGATCATAATACTAATGTATTGAGCAACTTGAGAAATAACTCTCATGAATTATCAGTCGGGTATTATATAAGCCCAAGAAATGTTAGAATGAAAAACTCCAGATGGTTTTAATTATGAAATCGAGCATGACGATGACATCACTCAATGGGATGCCCCCGATAGCTATCGGGGTCATCATGCGAGATTCCATTTGACCGATAAAAAAAATCTAAACACATGAAAAAGATATACTTGTTATTGTTTATTTTGTCATTGAGCACTGGATTCAGTTCTGATATTTTAGCTCAAAATGCTGCTATTAGATATGGTGACAGGCAGTTTGAATTGCTTAATTACAAAGAAGCCGCAGAGGTGTATGTGAAAGCATATGAGCGAAAGCCCACATACTATGCAGCCTTGCGAGCAGCCAAATCATTTGAAAATATCCGAGATTATCAAAGTTCTTATGAATGGTGGAGAATTGTAGCTGATTTTGAAGAATCTACACAAGATGACAGAAGGGCTTTTGCCCAAGCTGCACAGCAGGTAGGTAATACTGAAGAATATATACAAATCAAAAATAGGAATGGTATGGGCAATGAAGTAGAAGAGGCTATTATAAGAAGGCTTTCTTCACAGCAAACTGCTTCTATTACTCCAATTGATTCATTGAATTCCAGGTTTGCTGATTTTGGTCTCGCTTTAGATAACCAAGGAAATAAATATATAACTTCGGATAGAGGAGAATTTGGTGATGGAAAAGCTTCAAGGCGACCTTTCATTAGGATAGATGGGCGAAATAAATTCGACCGGGATGTGTATGGATGGACAGGACGAGACTTTCTTAGTGTCTATAGGGTAGATGATGGAGGATTTACTGAGGTAAAATCCCCTGTTCCAAACACCTATAATTTTTCTGATCCATTTTTTCTTAAAGAGCAACCAATCGTTTTCTACACAGTGACCAGGGAAAGAAAAAAGGTCAAACAAAGAGAATTTTCTATCCATCCTGAGATTTACTTCAGCAGTGTAAATGAATCAGGTGAATTCACTGATTATAATCCCTTCCCGTATAATTCTTTTTTGGATCATTCGGTAATCACTCCCTTTGTAGATGAGGAAAATATGCGGGTTTATTTCGCGTCAGATATGGCTGGAGGTCAAGGGGGACTTGATTTATATTATGTCACTTATGATGATGAATTTAATTTCGGAGAGCCCGTAAATCTAGGCCCTGACGTAAATTCCCCGGGACATGAAAGAAACCCATATAGAGTGGAAGACAGGTTTTATTTCAGTTCAGATGGACATACGGGATTAGGTGGATTGGATGTTTTTAGAGCAGATATGCTAGCTGACCGTATATCAAATGTGACTAACATGGGCGCCCCATATAATTCACCTCAGGATGATTATGCATTTTCTCTTATAGAAAAGGGTCAGGCAGTTCTATCCTCTGACAGAATGGGGGGCACAGGTATAGATGACATTTATTTGATAGAAGAGATGTTCAGAAGATTCCGTGCGAGAGTATTGGACTGTGATGGAAATTTGATCAGAGATGATCTGAATTTCACATTGGAAAATGTGGATAGAAGATCGATGGTAGATGTAGACAGAGGTTCTGAAGGAGAAGTAACTGCAGATTTAGAAGTAGAAACAGGTTATGTAGTTAATATTGAAAAGCAGGGGTATTTCACAAAAAGAGACACTACATTAACTACCAAGGGTTTTGATGGTGAGATGATCGAAAGAGAATATCGATTGGCCAAAATCCCTTATGAAATGCCGGTTTTTGTAGATTTGATGTATTATGATTTGGATAAGTCAGAAATCCGAGAAGAGGCAAAACCTACTCTGAACAAGCTAGCCGAACTTATGAAAACTTATTCATTCCTAGATCTGATGGTAAGATCCCACACTGATTCACGTGCTTCGGATAAATATAATGAAAAGCTAAGTAACAGGAGGGCAGATGCAGTAGTTGAGTATCTAAACGGACAGGGAATCAATAGTGAAAGAATCAGTGCAGAGTGGTTTGGTGAGGAGGAGTTGGTAAATGATTGTGTGGACGGAAGACGTTGTCCGGAGACCGAGCACCAGTTGAACAGAAGAAGTGAGCTGGTACTCAAAGCATTTACAGATACTGGTAAACAATATGAACTTCCTGTTGGTTTTGACGAATGCGATGACCTGATAGAAAACTTAAGATCACAACTTACCGACAAAGGTCTGGTAGTTTTGCCTAAAGTCTATTTTGATTTTGACCGGGCTAACTTAAGAACAGAGCACAAAATGGCACTGGAAAGACTAGCGGTGATGATGAAAAACAGGGAGGACTTTAAACTTTCCTTGGAAGGTCATACAGATATTAGGGGCTCAGAGGAATATAATAAGAGCCTATCTGAAAGAAGGGCCAAATCGGTGCTAAATTATCTTTTAGATAGAGGTGTATCCCAAGAAAGACTTACCTATGAGTGGTTTGGCAAAAGCAGACCTGTAAATGACTGTATAAGTTGTACTGCTGCACAGCATCAGGAAAACAGAAGGACAGAGATCAAAATGATAAACGAATAAATGCTGACAAACTGAATATAATAAAAGAGGGGTTCTGTGAATTCCTCTTTTTTGTTTTATTAACGGCAAAGAATTTAAAACAACCTATTTGTAAAAAAAATTGATTTACATATATAAAAATTATATTCTCTAAAATCAGATTGATTAAAATAATATTATTTCATATAACCCATGAACGGACGCTATATCCTAGCGATGGGTGCAGCCCATCGTACTGATGTGAATGAGATATACAAGCCCTGAAAGGGTGGAATACATCCCCTATTATTTCGCCCTTTCAGGACTTGTATAAATATAATAGCAGAACTAGTGTGGCTATCTTCCATACCAGGGTCAGAATAATGATGTTATAGTTTTATCCTGAACCAACCTACTTTTTCCATGGGAATTAATATATGGTCATATTTACCACATACTACAACTCCATAAAAAAAGAGGCCAACTTGGCCTCTCTCTTTTTTACTCTGCACTTGTAAGCAAAATCTTTTCTTTATCTATTGAATATGGAATATTAGCGAGCTGATCGAGCTTATCTATTTTTACCCGATCAAAGGCCATT